>JAGCSS010000348.1 GCA_017964055.1 Lachnospiraceae bacterium | reverse complement strand
TGCCGAAAGGATCTCCGCCTCCGCAAGGGAATTGCGGTTTTTGTTCATGAATTCGTTTTGATCGACATCGACGATGAATACATAGAAATAGCTGTTATGCTCATCATAATGCAGTAGATGGCCGAAGTCCTCGATATATCTGACCTCGCCCTTTTTCGTGATGATACGGTATCGGACGTAATCATGCCGCTTCTCTCCGAACACGGTCTGCGCCTGTATCTGGTTCTCGATCTTGTGCAGATCTTCGGGATGCACCATGCCTTTAAAGGAACCGCCGACATACTCATAGAACTCATCGAAAGTCGTGCAGTCGTAAAGGCTTATAACGTTCTGATCCGCAAAAAGGATCTTTTCGTCTTCCTCCGCCTCATAGACAAAGAATCCGCCCGGAAGTCCGGAAGGGATCACTCCGTCAGAGCCGTATCTTTTTGTTTCGTCCACCATCAAATACCGCCTCCCTCTCAAATGATCACTTTTTCACGCCCAAGTGTACGTGAAAATGCACATCACATATACAGAACTCCGATATTATCGTACACCTTTTTGAAGCGATTTTCCAGCATAAAAACAGAATTGGCAAACAGTTTTTCGCAGGCGACACGATTCGTTTATTCCCTTGAACTTCTCCGTATTTTCATGTATAATAGAATTCTGGTTTTACACGTTTTATCAACAAGGAGGTCTGATTATGTTGTTCAAGAAAAAAGCAGCTGTTCTGATCATAGCAATGACGCTGGTTTTAGCGCTGATCGCGCCCGCATCCGGGGTTCAGGCATATACGCCGCCGGCACAGATAGGCGAGATTCTGACTATCGATGGGATAAAATATGAAGTTATCGGCCGCGGAGAAGGTACGCGCAAGGTTTTGATCGCCGAGTACCCGGATGTAGATGCTAAGAGCATTACATTGCCTGCTTTCATAAATGATGGCCTGTATGAATGGAAAGTCCTCGGCGCTTTAAGCGGTGCTTTTAAAAATTGTACTACACCAAAAACCATCGTTATCGACAGCAATTCGAATATCGATTGGTACTATATGTGTCCCGATGCTTTTATAAATAACTCAAAGCAGACCATAAAGGTTTTCCCTGCGGACGGCGAATGGAACACGCTTTATAAGATCCTTGAGTATTTCGGGCCCGCATCAAAATTCCCTCTGGATTATCTGAAGTCCATTAAGCCGGAATATAATTCATTCACAAACACTGTCAACAGTGAAGATACCCTTTACGTAACAGTTCCTGCCGGAACCTACACTTTGGTCGATGCCAACAGGCCCGATGCCGGCGCGGAGATCAGGGTTTATTCGAACACCACCCTCTATCTGAAGGGTGTAACCTTTAAGCGCGGCACTACGGAAGCCGCTCTGAAGAAGCATATGCTCACACTCGGAAAAACCGACCTGAAGCTGGCTGACGGCAGTGTTAATGCCAAAAAGTACAACGGCGGCAGCAATATCCAGATTCTCTACGGAACATTCGACAACGGGACGAAGCCCGGCGCAAACAACATCTGCCGCGGCTCACACCTTTCGAACGTCACGATAAAGGGCACCACCTTCAAGTATCTGCCCGATTCACCGCTGACCGAAGGCATGACAAACTCGCACTGCATCGAGCTCGCGGGTGTTAAGAAATTCACGATCAAGAGCTGCAAATTCTACTACAACTCGTACTGCTTCTTCAACAACGAGGCAGTCCAGATCGAGTCCTGCGGCTCCGATCCCACTGCTCAGACACATACCAATGTCGCGGCTCCTCTCGACGACACCCAGACCAGCAATGTCACGATCACCAAGTGCCGTTTCGAGGGCTTCAATTACGGCTGCGGCAGCAACCACCTCAGCGTGAATGATGTCTGCAAGAACATGAAGTTCACGTACAACACCTTCATCGGCTGCCAGAAATACTGCGTATGCCTTTACAACTACGATACGGTCACGATCGCCTACAACAAGATGAAGAACTGCAGCACGCTGATCCTCGATCCGAGCGACCACAAGTCGACCAACATCAAAACAAAAAAGAACAAGACCGTAAAATAAAAAAAGTGAGTGGGGACTGAACCGTCCCCACTCTTTTAATTTACCGCTTCTTTGCCGGTAAGCACATATTTTCTTTTGATGGCGTCCATATAGAGAAGCTCCACACTGTTCACGAAATTTGCCGTGGAGAAGCGCTGTGCCTCAGACACCGCGTTGATCGACATATTCTTACGCATATCGGGGTCGTCGATCAGTTTTTCCACATGAGCGCGGAACTCGGAAGCGTTTGAATACTGCCAGCCGTTTACTCCGTCCTTGACCAGGCCTTCGAGACATTCGTCATGCTTACAGAGCATCGGCAGTCCCGCTGCCATCGCCTCCACGTAGGTCAGTCCCTGCGTCTCGCTGGTCGAGGCATTGACGAAAACATCGCCGATATGATAGTACTCTCCGACCTTATCGGGCGCGATCATGCCGGTAAACGAAACCATATCGTTCAGGCCGAGCCTCTCACAATGCTCCTCGATCTCTGCCCTTACGGGGCCGTCGCCGACTATGAGCAGTTTTACGGGCAAGTCCATACACTCGGCCATCATATCGAGCAGCTCGTCAACATTCTTTTCCTTGGCAAGGCGTCCGACATAGATCAGCCTCAGCTCGCCGCCGTCCAGCCCGTACTCTGCGCGCCTCTCACCGATCCAATGCGCGGCGGGCATATGTGAGTATCTAACGATGTCTATTCCCGAAGGAATGATCGATACCGGGGTGCTGACCCCGTATCTCTCCAGCAGCCTGCCGACCTTATAGGAAGGCGCGATCACGGCGTCCGTATTGTTCAATACGTGGCGTGAAAACCTGGATACCAGGAAAGTCCCCAGCTTTTTCGAAGGACAGAAATAATGCGTATAATCCTCGTAAACCGTGTGATATGTATGTACCAGCGGAGCTCCGCAGGCTCTCGCGATCTTTTTCGCGCAGCCGTAGGTCGAAAACTCACACTGTGAATGAACAACATCCGGATTCCATCTGATGATATCGCGGAAGAAATTGTGCGGTATCTTCAGGCGGATCCTGGTGCCGGGATAAACCCAGCCAGAATTAAGTGAACCGATATAGTATACGCCGTCTCTCTCATAGGAAACGGTATCCTGCGCCAGAGTGAGGATACGGACCTCATGTCCGCTGCGCTCCAGCCCGTTCTTGATATTGATAACGGAGGTCACCACTCCGTTGACCAACGGCTTATACAGATCGGTAGTGATCAGTATCTTCATAGCCGCTCTCCTTATACACGTCCGAGCTTCCTGCCGAGGCGGAGAGCACGAACAAACTCCGGGGTGCCGAGATTCCATGAGAAATCAGCGATCATCACACCGGCTATCATGTCAACAAATACATGCTGCTTTGTGAATAAGGTCGAGAGGCAGATCAGGAAGGCCAGCACAAAAGCCGAAGTCTTGATCCATGTCGGAACCTTCTCCTCGTCCCTGATCGCGAGGAAGCAGATCCAGCTCTCGAGACAGTGTATCGACGGGAACAGGTTGTCCGGACTGTCGGTCGCATAAATGAAATTAAGGATGGTTTCACCCAGACCGTTGCCTGTGACCGCAGGTCTGACATTGGTGGTGGGGATCAGCACAAAGATAACTCCGCAAAGCATCTTGGCCGCCACGTCCGTAATGACCACCCTCCAGCATCTGTCCCTGTCACTGCGGCAGATCAAAAAGTATGTTAAATACCAAAAAGGAAAAGCTATAAAATAGATGATCGAAAAAGCCGGAATAACGGGAATAACTCCGTCAATGGCTCCGGTCATGTCAAGATAGGTTCTCCCGAGCCAGGCATTAAGCATTCTGGCTCCGTAATAAACTAACAGATTGGATATGACCAATAAGGAAAGACCCACAACTGCATAGGGAGGCAGTATCTTACGACAGACCTCCTTAAACTTAGCTGCATTCATTTACTCATACTCCCTTCCGCTGCCTTTCCGGCAGCATGACTCACTGCGCCCCCGCGCATTAACTCAATACCCCCGGAGTGCGGCGCCCCGCACTCTCGATTACTTATTTAACCACTTATTCGATTAAGAAACAAGATATAAACAGATTAAGATTTGATTAAATATTCCCTTCTTTTTGTTTTTTCAGCCTTTCAAACTCGGCTTTCATCGTCGGATTGTCCTTTGTAAGCTTTTTTACGGAGACCTCGTCGACCTTATTGTTCGCGATGCGCAGCTGGTTATCCGACCCCTGCAGCTCCTTTTTTACCTTCTCGAGATGCTGTATGGTCTTGTCGATCTCATCGATCGCCTTGTCAAAATGATCGTGCGCGAGCGCATAGTTTCGCCCGAAATCATCCTTGAACTTCATCAGGTTGTCTTCGAAATTGGTAATATCGATGTTCTGGCTCCTGACAACGGCGAGCTCCTGCTTGTAGGAGAGCGCGTTCATAGCCGCGTTGCGCAGCAGCGTGATGATCGGGATGAAGCACTGAGGCCTTACCACATACATCTTGTCATATTTGTAGGATACATCGACGATACCGCCGTTATACAGCTCGCTCTCGCTTTCGAGCATGGAAACGAGCACTGCGTACTCGCAGCGCTTCTCCTTGCGGTCCTTGTCGAGCTCCTTGAAGAAATCCTCGTTCTTATGCTTGGTCGAGGTCTCGTCCTGTTCGTTCTTCATCTCGAACATGATCGATACGATCTCGTTGCCCAGCTCGTCGTTTTCGCGGTAGATATAGTCGCCCTTACTGCCCGTGCGCGCATCATTGTCCTTTTCAAAGTAGGCATTCTTAAACGCGGTGGCCCGAAGCTGGTTAAACTGTATCTCGCAGTGCTGCTCGAGCGTCTCGCCGAGCATTTTAACGGACATTTTAGTCTTAAGGTCTTTGTAGAACTCTATCTGCGCGTTTTTTTCGGACACGATCAGATCGTGCTTTTCCTTTTCGCCGACCAGCTGGCGCTCCAGATTCTGCTTTTCTTTTTCAACCTTGCCAACGGCCTCCAGGATCGCGATCTTCCGCTTATTCTCTTCCTCGGCAACGGTCATTTTGAGGCTGTTTACCTCTCCCTCGTACTTTTTTACCGCATCCTGCACGGCGAGCTTCTGTTTGTCCGCCGCCGCGTCGACGGAAGCCTGAAGCCTCTGGTTCTCTGCCTCGGCCTTGGCCAGCATATCGTTCAGTTTTTTGATCTCTTTGCTGTACTCTTCCTGTGTTTTAAGCCTGATATCGCTCTCTTTTGCCTTCAGATCGACCTCATGCTTTTCCGAAAGATGCTGCACGAGCTCTTCCACTCTTTCATCGACCTCGCGCTTAAACTCCCCGTCCCTGATCTGCTTGACTATCGAGTCAAGCTCGCTGCCGTCAACCGTAAATGCCTGTCCGCAATGCGGGCATCTTAATTCCGCCATGTCCTCCTCCTTACCTCAACAAAACAACTTATCCTTCACTGAAATCCGTATCCATAGCGATCTGCAGTGTGTACCCCGGGAACTCGCTCCCGACCTTCTCCGAAACGGACCTGTAAACCGCATTGCGGTCCTTTGCGTCAAAGCTTATGACGATGTCAAAGCGGACCGTTTTCTCCGCCTTATCGAGATAGAATCCGTGCATCTGCAGCACATAGGGCTCGTCCGCCATGATCGCGGCAACGCGCTCCCTGGCGCTGACCGCGTCCGGATCAGTCGTATTGTATGAATACACGCCTATCGCCGTAAGTATGACATCATGCTCGTTATAGACCTGCACCTGTATCCTGCGCAGCAGCTTATCCAGCTCATCCGCCGAGAGAGTATCGGGCACCTCGATGTGCACCGAACCGTTATACGAATCGGGACCGTAATTATGCATTACCAGATCATAGACGCCGTGCACCTCGGGAAATCCCAGGATCTCCTTTTTGATGCTCTGGGCCAGCTCGGCGTCCACGCGCTCTCCGAGGATCTTGGAAAGAGTATCCTTAAGCATTTCAAAGCCCGCCTTTATGATCCATGCCGCGATCAGCGCGCCGAGCCATGCCTCTAAGGAAACGCCGAATATCAGATATATCGCCGCAGCCACCAGCGTGGTCACCGAGATGATCGAATCAAAAACCGCGTCATTGCCGGAATTGATGAGCGCATCGGAATTGACCCTTTCTCCGACACCCTTTACGTATCTGCCGAGAACAAACTTCACTATTACCGCAGCGCCGACTATGATCAGCGCAGCCGCGCCGTAATCGGGCGTAACGGGATCTATTATCTTCTTGACCGATTCGGTAAACGCAGTAATACCCGCATAGAGCACGAGCAGCGAGATGATCATCGCGCTCAGATACTCTATCCTTCCGTATCCGAAGGGATGCTTCCTGTCGGGTTCCTTCCCTGCCAGTTTGGTGCCGACAATGGTTATCGCCGAGCTCGCGGCATCGGATATGTTGTTTACCGCGTCGAGCACGATCGCCACG
>JAGCSS010000347.1 GCA_017964055.1 Lachnospiraceae bacterium | reverse complement strand
GTCCGGGATCTGGTCGGTGAACTGCTTAACCAGGAACAGTCCGACAGGCATAGCCGCGAGAGGAAGCACATGAGCCCACCAGGTATCGATCATGCCCGCTTTTACGATGACCAGGAATCTGGGAACCGCAACAGCTGTGGGAACGAACATCAGCGCGAGCTGGTTGATCTCAAACAGCACCTTCTTCGAGCGGAACTTCTTTTTCGAGAACACATACGCCGCGAGCACCGTGATGAACAGGTTGAGCAATATCGTGATCAGAGTCACGATCGCGGAGTTTAGGATGTATCTCGACATCGGGATGCCCGTCGTGCCGGAGAGTTCGAACAGATCCTTGAAGTTCTTGACCGTGGGATTCTTAACGAATATGGTCGGAGGGAATGCGAACAGCTCTCCCAGGGGCTTAAACGCCTGATTTATAACGTAGATAACGGGGATGATCATAAATACAGCCAGCGGTATCAGTATCAGATAGAACTTGATCTGACTCGTCGAGAAGTATTTGGGGTTGATCTTGGCACCCATGAATTTCGATCTTCTGCGCCTTTTCTTCATGTCATTTTCCTTTTCCGGGCAGACCGCCCGCAGTTTGGTTTTTGGCAGTTGTCTTTGATCATTCGTCCTTCGAGCCGAAGAACTTGTGAGCCACGATATTGAACAGATAGACTATGATCAGCAGCATTACCGAAACAGCCGCCGCGTAGCCCATCTCATATCTGATGAAGCCGTAATCGTCGATGTGGTTCGTTATCAGCTGTCCGGCGTATTCCGGCGTCGGATTCGCGCCCGAGAGCGTTACTCCGATCCAGCCCATGTTGAAGGCGTTAACGATGGCCATTACCGCGCCGAAGAGCATCTGAGGCTTCATCGAAGGGATCGTGATGTAGATGATCTCCTGGAAACGGTTCTTCATGCCGTCCACATACGCCGCTTCATAGAGTTCCTCGTTGATGTTCAGGATACCCGATATCATCGCGAGGAATCCGATACCCATCGCCGACCAGAGTGAGATCAGTATCATGATCTGCATGAAATAGTCCTTGGTGAGAAGGAACTGTATCGGCGTATCGATGATGTTGAGCTCTAAGAGGATGTTGTTTACGATACCTCTCTGATCGCCCGAAAAGATACTCTTCCATACTACTCCGATGAATACCTGTCCTACCATGGAAGGCGTGTATATCGCCAGCGAGATGATCGTTCTCGGTATCGCCTGTATCTGTGAGAGCATCCAGGCCAGCAGGAAGGATATCGCGTATCCGCCCGGTCCGACGATCAGCGCGTAGAGGAAGGTGTTAGGAAGTACCTTCTTCATGAAGACCGTATCCTGCGTGAACAGGTAGATATAGTTCATCAGGCCGGTGAATGTGGGCTTGTTGATAACATCGAAATAGGTAAAGCTCAGACCTATCGCAATGGTTACCGGAACCAGTATGAACAGCGAGAACAGCAGCGCGTACGGCAGCAGGAGCAGAGCCGCCTGCCGGCCTTCGCGCGATTCACGCACGTTTCTTTTGTACCTGTCCTTTGAAAAAAGCATGCTCATAGTAAACCTCTCGTTTGCAGTCTTAAGTAAGCCTGTCGCTTACTGTCCGCGTGCATTCTTTATCTGTTCTTCGATCCAGTCAACATCGCGTATCACGTAGGACCGGAGCAGTTTTCCGTTCTCATCCATGAATCCGAGCTCCTGCATCTTCTTTTTGATCTCACGGTTGATCGGAATGGTCTGTTCGTCGATCGCAACCTGTGCCGAGGTTCCTTCGCTGATCATCTTGTTCCAGATGTCGGAAAGCGAACGCTCTACGAGGTACTGTCCCATCGATCTCGGAACATCGCGCAGCCATGTGATCGAATCCATGATGACGTCCTTGTCGGCCTGGTCGATAGGAGCTTCCCTTAAGGCCTCAACATTGGAGGAGAGCCAGAAGAATTCCTTTCCGTAGGTCGAACGGAGCGTAAACGTGTAGTTGATCTGTGTGTCTGTTCTTGTCCACCATTTAAGGAACTCCCACGCCTCATCGGCATGCTTCGTATCCTTAAATACGATGCCGCCCGTACCGTTTGCCACATACCAGCGGCTGACCGTGCCGTCGGCCTGTTCGGTTCCGGGATAAGCTGCCAGAGCCCACTGTCCTTCGAGCTCGGGCGCGCCGTTCTTTAAGAGGATGTACTCATTCGAATCGATGATGCCTACAGGCAGGATCGAATATCTGAATGAGTTGAAGAACGAGTTGACCTGTTTGTCGAGCGAGTACGCAAGGAAAAGATTTCCGAGCGCCTGTACGCCCGCAACCGCCTCAGGTCTGTCGATGGCGGTGGTCAGTCCGTCTTCCGTATACAGCCGGCCGTTATTCTGATAAATGAGCGGCACGGTCTGATAGAACCATTTGTATCCGACTCCGGCGGAGATGTTGTGGTAGAAGTTCATGCCGTAGCGCTGCAGCTCGGGGAGCTGGTCAACGACTTCCTGCCAGGTGTCGGGAGGAGTAAGCCCGAGGTTCTTGTATATGTCTGTCCTGTAAACCAGTGAGTAGAAATTCAGTGTCTCGGGGAGTGCGTACACGCCTTCGTTAAATACGTAAGGCACAAACGCGCCGGGCACGAATCTGTCAGCCACCTGCCAGAAATCCTCGAACTGCGTCAGATCGTAGAGAGCATCACGGGCAGCCAGGTCGAAAGGCATATGCGACGAAAGTCCCAGAGCGATATCGGGTGTCTCGTCGGCCGCCGAGGAAAGCGTGAGCTTGTTTGCGTCCGGCATGATGCTGACCTTGACCTTGATGCCCGTATTCACGGTAAAGTCCGTATCGATCATCTTCTGGAGCAGATCGACATGCGTTACGGCCCGGTTTACCCATACGGTCACGGCTTCGTCGTCGTTGACGTCGGTGCTGTATTTGTTGTCGGTAAAGCTCAAGAGCAGTTTCTTAATCCCGTTGCCGAGCTTGGTCCCGAAACCCGCCGAAGCCTTCGGAAGCTTTGCTCCCTCAGCGCCGGCATAGATCATGTCCAGCGTAAACTTGCAGTTAAGGATCTCGGAGGTAAAATTACTCATCGAAACGAGTACCGAATTATCCCTGCCCGTAAGCTTCTGTGTATAGAGCGCTATCTCATCGGGATATTTGCGCATCTGCCTGATGAATATCATGGCTTTGTCCATATCAGAGAGCAGCGCGCTGTTGATCCCGAAAGTCGCGTTGTCCTGCGACAGATAGCGGATGTAGTCGATCAGTGTCGTGTAGGCGTCCAGATAATCAGGGATCTCCGGGATGTACTTGGTCATGCGCCAGGTCCTGTATTTATCCTTGTCGGCACCGATGATCCTGCCGATCTCGAGCGAGAACTGCGCCACATGTCCGGAGATCAGTCTCGCGTATCTCCATGCGCGGTACACGTTCTCCTGCTCTTCCTTGAGGCAGAGCTCGTGCCTGCCCGCGCTCAGGTAGATGAGGTACGGATTGCCGTCCTTATCGGAGAGGGTCGCGTTCGTCCATGTGGTTCCGGTAGGGGCGAACGCGTAGCTTTTCAGCTCTGCGAAGGGAATCTCTCCGTCTATATATATGCTTTCAAAAGCGTCGTATTCTTCTTTTTCGTTGGTGTAATGGAAGCTGAGGCTGTAGAGCCCCTCTTCCTTTACATCGAGCTCGTAGTAGAGCTCCGTTCCGGCTTCGGTGAATTTGACCGTATTCAGCTTCTTATAGTGAACATCGTACGGTAAGGCTGCCGGATCCGCCTCGGTCATGTAAATGGCCTGTGTGGAATTCTTTTTCGTATAGTCGATCGCGTTGACTGTGATCATTTCGGTGGGACGGGCCTTTCCCGCGAAACCCGCGATGTAGGTCTCGTATCCGACCGGCTCGTCTGCGGGACGAAGGGCCGTAAGTGTTCCGAGTCCCAGACCGTTCGCCGCTATATTTGTGAGTTCGATCTCGTTGTCGCCCTCGTTCAGCATGAACATAAGCGGCTCATCCGAGATATAGGTGCTGCTGTAGAGATATCTTTCCCTGATCTCATCGTTTCTTACCTGCTTCGGAGCCATCTGGTCACCGTAGCTGTCGGTAAGATAATCCTTTGTTTCATCGCTCCACATCTGGGGCAGCGCGATGATCTTCATCTCATGGTAGGGAACGCTGCCGTTTATGCTCATGCTCACCGCGAAATCGGACATCGTGCCGCCGGTGGGCACATACATGAGCTTCATTGCGTAGAGGCCGGCCTTTGCGACATTTACGCGATAGGTAACGCTCTCGTTGTAATCGATAGAAACAAAACCTTCGGGCGCGTTCGAAACGTTTTCTGCCGCAGACGCATTTTTAGCCGGAGCGGAGGTTACAGATCCGCTGCCGTAGAGTGCGGAGGGTTCTGCGCCGAGACCGTCGATCCAGTCACAGTACATGGCATCCTCGCCGAGTGCGTTCGTAAGCAGGGCAATAGCGGACGCTACCTCAGTCTCGTCCGGCTTTTCAACATATTCGGCATTGATCCTCGTAAAGAGCAACACACCGCCCGCGATCACGATCGCACAAATGATAACTGCTGCAATGATACGTTTTTTCATCACGCCACCTATTTCCTGTCGAAACGTTTTTCTTATCAAGGAAAACATAGGGACTGCTATAACACAGTCCCTATATGCTTTTCCGAAAAATCTTTTACTTACTTAAAATCGGCATCGGTAAATCCGTAGTACTTTGTAAGACCGCTTCTTAAACCGTCATCTGCCTGAACAAATCTTGCATTGATAACTTCGTTCCAGTCTGCCAGACGAGCCTTTACGTTGTCGAGCCAGTTAGCCTCGGTAACGTCAACGCCCGCAACGTCTGCCGAATAGCAGTTGAGCCACTCATAGAGGCAGGCCTTCTGTGCGCCGTCTTCGGTTACGAAGTAAGGATAGCACTTATCTGATACATCCCAGAGCTGGCCTTCCTGCCAGAGCTTAAGAACATACTGGAAACCGGGCATAAGCTTTGCATCGCCGTAACGCTGATGAATGCCTACAGAATACCAGATATCCATCTGCTTGTCGAACTCAGCGCCTGTAACAAGCGGGAAGGAGTCGTTAAGGCAGCTCTTTAATGTTCCGTTGTCGTTGAACATCTGATCTGCTCTTGCCTGGAAGGACTCGGTAGAACCGCACCAGAATGAACCGAAGGTGTAAGCAAGCTTGAACTGAGCCATCTCAGCGTCGCTCCACTCAGGGTTGCCGTCATCCATTGCGTAGTTGTGGATAGCCATGGGATCGATAACGATACCAACGTTGTTTCCTACATAATCTGTGGAAGGACGGGGATAGATATCCCAGTCGGAAGACTCAACAACGTTAACCTCAGCTCCGGGAGCTGCTGCAGCGCCCATCATCCAGGGATCACCCTGTGAGGTAAGAACGTAGTTGCGGCAGAAGAAGCGGTAGCCCCACCACCAGCCGTCATCCATAACTTCCTGAGGAACATTGCCAAGACCGTACTGCTGCCAGATGGTGTACTTGGACCATGTAGGGATGTAGCTTAAGAGCTTGTCAACCTGCTCGGAGGTAAGATCGACTCTGTCGCCTGTGCCGCTGTAGTTAGCCATCGACTTGATGAGTGTATCACAGCCGGTGTCGATGTTCTTAATAGGAAGTTCAACTTCGCCCCAGAAGGTCTGTCCGTCTGCGGAAGTGATGAACTCGGTGTACTCGTCGATATTCCATGTAGGCTCGGGAACGTCGATGTTGTTCTGCTCTGCGAGGTCCTTGTTTACCCAGATAGCCCAAGGCTGCATGAACTGGGGAAGTCCTGCCTGGAATCCGTAGTAGTTCATGATGCCCATGATGGACTTGTTGAAGCTCTGGTAAACGGGATCGTCGGCAAATACGGAAAGGTCTGCAACAAGGCCCTTCGATACGTCGCCTACAAGGTCGGTCGATGCGTAAACATCGGGATATTTGCCGTGCTCAGCCTTGAAGTTTTCCATCTCCTGATACCATGAGGTATCGTTTGCGTTGGGGTCGTCTGTCTTAGCCCAGAGGTTGATCTTAACGTTGGGATACTTGTTGTTGAACGCCTTAGCCATAGCGTATACGGCTGCAACGTTCTGTGAGGTAAGATCCTCAACCGCGATGTCCTTGTGACCGAGATCCTCGTAGTACACGCTGTCACCCGACCAAACCATGATCGAGATATCGCCTGCTACGTCCTTATCAAGTGTCTCATAAACGGGAACCGCATCAACGGGTGTTGTATCCGTACCCTGATCGCCGCTGTTCGAAGTCTGGCTGTCGCCCTGCTTCGAGTCCGTGTTTGTGCTGCCTGTGTTGTTAGTGGCGGGCTGTGTGCCGGGATCCGTATTCTTTGTACATCCCGCAAGAGCGCCGACGAGCATAGCAACTACGAGAAGCAGTCCTAACCCTCTCTTAACTGATTTCATAAAAATCCTCCTGTAATGATAAATGTGATCCGCCAGCCGGATCCGGAAGAAAAACGTTTTCTTCCTTGCATGCCCAAATACTAGCACGCGGAAAGCCCTATTGCAACCCAATAAAAACGTTTTTATAATAAATATATATAGTTTCGCGCGTTAAAATCTGCATAAATTATGCAATATGCACAAATACTTTATTCAATTAACGTGGTAGCACCCTGTTTTGTAAAGATTCACCTAAAAAACGGCTTGTTTTTGTTTTTACGCAAAAAACTCGCAAATCCTCTGTTTATGCGGGTTTGCGAGTTTTAAAATCGTTTTTTACGTTATCCTCTTTATCGATATTTTCCTTATCAATTTCTGTAAGTTTTACATAAAACAAGACCGACAGAAAGGTGCCTGTCATAGCTTTCGCGGCAACAGGCACCATATCTTCCTCTGTATTAAAGCTCCAGCTGTCCTTCGATACCGTAAAAATCCACGGTTCTTTCGTCGCCGTTTTTCAGGACGATCTTTACGGGACCGTAGCCTCCCCGCTTCTGCGGATCGGTATATATAACTTCCTTTACCGGGAATATCTCGTCCTCGGCAAAGTCCTCTTCGCTCTCCTTGGTGAGCACCTGCGATATCAGGATCGACTGTTCGCAGCCGTACTGTCTCTTTCTGTCGGTAAACGCGTAGGGCACGTAAGATTCCCTGCTGTCGGGATTGGTCCCCACGCTGTGCGCGAGTCCTATGCCGTCCCAGCCGTCCATCACGGTAAACGCGAGCTGTTTCGCCTTTCCGGTGCTGTCGGTGCCCTTAAGTATCACCGCCTTATATCCGTCACGCTCGAGATGCTTTATCTCGGTGCCGTTGTCGGGGAATCCGAAGGCTCCGAGCGACAGGCGCGAAGGATAACGGTACAGCCTGATCCTGTCAACACGCATTATCCCGCACGGCATCGCAAAATCCGCCAGATTCACGGCTGTCTTCCAGTGTGTTTCGGCCTTCAGGTCATAGTCAAAGAACTGTCTGCGGTAGAGCACTTTGTCCTTATACCCGTGCCATAAAGTGACGTTCGCGGGCCTGATATCACCGCGGCCGTAGCTGAGCACATATTCCTGGGAGCGGACGCTCTCTGCGGGCTGTGCCTCCCACGGGAATTTGGTATTGAAAACGAGCTTGGAATAATTCTCTATGCCGTGAATGTCATCGGGCGCTTTTACGATCTTGCCGGTACGCAGCTCAGTGATGCCCGTCGCCGCATGGTTAGCGGTGCAGAGCGCGGGGCCGTCAAGCACCGTTTCCTGCGTCTGCTGCGGCGCCAGCTGCACCCAGAAGCCCTCGGTCTCGGGGCTAGCCCAGAAAGGATGGTCCGCGGGCAGGCAAAGGCACATAAAAGCCTTTCCGAGCCAGAGCGGCGATTCGGCACAGGAATAGCCCTGTACCAGCGGCGAGAACGGACCGTAGAAGCCGAGCGCAGGTACTCCGTTTATCAGGAAATCCTCACGCGCAAGGAACTGCATCAGCGATCCCGAGCAGATCCTTCTGGAAAATCCGGGGTCGGCCTTTGACTCACGCATCATCAGGTTTCCGTCGAACGCGCTCGTGGAAGCATTGCGGTAGATACAGCTCCTGCCCCACATATTCGTAAATCCGTCGCGGTCGAAGAATGTGGGATAATTCTCCATCAGTTTATTGGAGTTTTCTTCGTAGCGGGCCGCGATATAAGGCTCCTTCTCATATCCGTACCATTTGTTCCAGATCGCCGTGTACATGTTGAAGGCCCAGCACGAGTAATAGTCGAAGCACTGTCCGTCCCTGTACCAGCCGTCTCCCGCATAATAATTGAGTATCGTCTGCGCGTGATCTCGCATGATATCCTCGTCGATGTCATAACCGTTCATATACAGGAACGCGAGATCGAGCATGTTGAACAGTCGCCAGTTCTGCGGAACCGTATAGGATACCGCAAAATCGCGGAGGAACAGGGCTATCCTGTCCTTTTCCTCTTTGGTATAGGTATCCCATATCTGCTCTTTGCTCATCCACAGACAGATAACCAGCGCCGCGGTCTCGACGGTCTGCTGGAAGCATGCCTCCGGATTGTCCGGGGCCGCCATTTTCTTCATGTCGGTGAAATTGAAAACGTAGTTTTTTTCATTATGCGTTACCGCGCAGAGTACCTGTTTTTTGTAATACTCGCGCAGGCAGATGCCGTTCAATGTGACATCGGGTTTGTTTTTTATGAGCGGTGCCGCGATAAAGAACGAGCGCGTAAGTCCTTCGAATATCTCGGCCTTGAACCTCCACTCGGGATCTCCCTCGTGAGGATAGGTCACCTCGGTCTCGTATCTGGGCATCACAACGGGTGCCTCGATATCGGGGATGTTGGAGAATATCCCTTCCATCAGGTACTCTGCGGCCTCCAGCCAGCTCTCACGCGTAAGCCCCGTAAAAGGACTGAGTCTGTAGTCGGTTGTCTTGGGTGTGAATCTCATGATAGTCTCCTTTTGTCAGGGATAGCAGTATTACCAGATGAACAGTTCTCTGCCCGTCAGCTTCCAGATAGCTTCGATGTAATAATAGTCTCCGTAAATGATCGGGAACTCGTGGTCCTTGTCGTGATAAGCCGCAGTGCAGCGGGTAAGCAGCTCGTCATGCTCCGGGTCGTAATCGCAGTCCTTCTCATCGAGTGCGGAAAGCATTATCTCCGCGGCGGCAAGATACTTCTCCGATACCAATCTTCTTCCTTCAGGGACAGGTTGGCTGCCTCCGAAGGTATCTGCTGACATCGGGGACGGTCCTTTACATCCGCCAAGACACTGCGCGAGTGTTATAAATCCGCAGGCCGCTATCGCAGCCGCGGTCGAATCCTTGTAATCCGGCTCATCCGGCTGGTCAAAATCAACGGGGATCAGGCCGTCCGCAGGGATACGTTCCGCAAACCTGTCCGCGATCTTCATCGCCGTATCGAGGTATCTCTGCTCATGCGTATGCAGGTAGGAAAGCGTAAATCCGTACAGTCCCCACGCCTGTCCGCGTGTCCAGGACGAGCCTTCGCCGCAGCCCTGTCCGCCGTAGTCTCTCAGATACTCTCCGGTCGCGGGATCAAATCCCACGATATGCTTTATGGAGCCGTCCTCGCGGATAAATGCCTTCATCGCGGTATCCGCATGCAGCATCGCTATGGCCTTGAATCTCGGATCCTTAAGCTCCTCGGACGCCCAGTACAGTATCGGCAGGTTCATCATGCAGTCGATGATCGCCCAGCC
>JAGCSS010000346.1 GCA_017964055.1 Lachnospiraceae bacterium | reverse complement strand
GTACAGATGGCCGGGCAGCACCTCGTCGCCTCTGGCTTCGAACATATTGCTGATGCAAGTGATCTGATAGCCCTGTTCTAGCAGCCAGGGTATGATCCTCTCGGTCGCCTCTGCGGTGCTCTCGTACAGATCGTGCATCAGGATGATGTAGCCGTCTCTGGCGTCCTGTTTTATCTGCGCCACGACGGAATCGGCGTTCCTGGTCTTCCAGTCGAGCGAATCGACGGACCAGTTGAACATAGGGCGTTCAACCACCGATTTTACGGTATCGTTGACATTGCCGTAGGGGGGTCTGACTATGACCTCACCAACGGGTACCAGGTTGTTCAGCTTTTTCTCGTTGTCATAGACCTGCCTGCGGATCTCGTCCTTGCCCTTCTCTTTAAGGTTCGCGTGATCGAGAGTGTGGTTCGCGACCTCACAGCCCGCGTCATAAACCGCGCGTACCTGGTCGGGGAAGGAATCGATCTCATAGCCGACCATGAAAAATGTCGCTTTTACGTTGTATTTCTTAAGTGCCGCCAGTATCCTGTCCGTATGTGAACTCGGTCCGTCGTCAAAGCTGAGAGCAATGATCGGCTTGGACGGATCGATGTTGGGATCGTAGTAATATGCGTGCTCCGTAGGGTCGAACGGTTCTGTCGTCGGAGTGGGCTCCGAAGTAGGTGTCGCCTCGGGTGTCGGAGTGGCTTCGGGTGCGGATGTCGGCGAAGATGATGCCGCGGAGGTAGGCTCCGTACCGGTTATACTGCCGCTGCCCGGACCCTGCGGGCTGTCCGTATTGCCGTGAGCTGCGGCCGTATCCGGATCATCGGGAACTCCCTTGCCGGTTCCCGCATCCCCTGCGGGATCGTTTTTGCCTGTTCCGGTCCCGTTATCCGCAACCGCGGTCGCTCCGCCGTCCGCGGGCTTGCCTGTCTGCCCCGGTCCTTCCGCCGTCTGCCCGGGCTGCTTCGAGTCCTCGATGGTCTTTACCGTCGAATAGAGCTCCTGCAGCTCACTAAAATAAACTACCGTCACGACCAGCGCCGCGATGGCGGTAAGGAGCCAGACGATCATGAGTACCTTGGCTCTCGATACCGAATTCTTACGTTTCAAATAATCTGCCTCTTTCCCTTACTGCCCGATACTTTCGGGCTTAAAACTCAATTCCGTTTACACGGCTTTTGCCCTCCGTCAGGCCTTGGAAGACCGTAACGGAGGGCTGTTGTTTTGATATTATTTTTGTTACTGTCAGATCAGATACCTGTCGTTTTTCTCGACCACGATCCTGATCTTGCCGTTCTCGCCGATGTATGTCTGGTTCGGCCTCAAGGTGTCCCTGCTCTCTACGATGCAGTTCTCGATGTAGGTATTGTCACCGATGTGGACATCGTTAAGGATGATCGAATTCCTGATGACACAGTTGTTTCCGACATAAACCTTTTTGAAGAGCAGCGAGTTCTCGACGGTTCCGTTGATGATGGTTCCGCTCGAAACCAGCGAGTTGCGCACGCTGGAGCCCGTATTGTACTTTGCGGGCGGCAGATCGTCGATCTTGGAATAAACATCGGGATACTGCTTGAAGAAGTAGTTGCGCACCTGCGGATCGAGGAAATCCATGTTCGTACGGAAATACTCCTCGACCGTGCTGATGTTGCTCCAGTACTCACTGTGCTCGTACGCGTACATTTTCTTGATGTCGGTGTATCTGACGATGATGTCGCGCACGAAATCGTAGCGCTCCTCCTCGACGGTCTTCTCGATCAGTTCGATCAGCTGACGGCGGCGGATAACGTAGATACCCATCGAGAGCAGCGGCTCTGCGTCCCTGCAGAAGAAAGGCTTCTCCTCGAATGAGGTGATCCGCTTGTCTTCATCAGTCTCGATAATGCCGTATCTGGTGATGTCGGTATTGGCGCATGCCTTTCTGCAGACCACGGTCACATCGGCCTTTTTCCTGATGTGATACTCGATCAGCTTGTTGAAATCCATCTTGTATACGCCGTCGCCCGAGCAGATGATAACATAAGGCTCATGGCTGTTGCGCAGGAACGAAAGATTCTGATAGATGGCATCCGCGGTGCCTCTGTACCAGAAAGAGTTATCCGTAGTGATCGTGGGCGTGAAAACATACAGACCGCCCTGTTTACGTCCGAAATCCCACCATTTTGACGAGCTCAGGTGCTCATTTAAGGATCTCGAGTTATACTGCGTCAGAACCGCAACCTTCTGTATGTGCGAGTTCGACATGCTGCTCAGTACAAAATCTATCGCGCGGTAGCTGCCTGCCACGGGCATGGCCGCAATGGCTCTCTTGTTCGACAGCTCACGCATCCTGTTGCTGTTTCCTCCGGCGAGGACCAAACCTATCGCTCTCATACGGTACCTCCTTTAGCCGATTCGGACTCTTCGCTGCCCGCGTGGGCGAGCAGGGGTCTCTTTTTGATCAGGCTCTCTCCGCCGTCGAGCCAGCCGTTCTGATAGTCCTCGGCTGTCGTAACGCCCGAGATGACGGTGTTCTTTCCGATCCTGATCCCGTCGGGGATGACTGTACCTTCGGCCAGTGTTACAAGGCCGTTGCAATAGATGTTGGGATGCTGCTTGTTTTCCTTTTCCTCTCCGATGCCGAGCTCGCAGTTGTTTCCGACCTTGACGCTCTCGGCGATGATCGCCTTATAGATGTTGGAGTTCTCGCCGATCTCGGAGGAGTTCATGATGATCGAATCGTAAACCTTGGTGCCTGCTCCGATCACTACGCCCGGGCTGATGACGGAGTTGTATACCTCTCCGTATATCTCCGCGCCCTCGCCGATGATGCTGCGGCTGACAACCGCGTTCTGCGCGATATACTGAGGCGGGATCGCGTCCGACTTTGTATATATCTTCCAGAATTCCTCGTAAAGATTGAACTCGGGCACCAGGTCGATCAGCTCCATGTTCGAGCTCCAGTACGCCGACAGAGTCCCGACGTCCTTCCAGTAACCGTTGTATTCGTATGAGAAAATACGTGCGCCGTTCTTATGGCAATAGGGGATGACATGCTTTCCGAAGTCGCATCCGGACTGCCCCGAAAGCGCTACGAGCGCCTCTCGCAGCAGCTTCCACGAGAAAATGTAGATACCCATCGAAGCCAGATTGCTCCTGGGCTTTGCGGGCTTCTCTTCGAAGTCGACAACCTGCTTGTTCTCGTCGGTTATGATAAGTCCGAAGCGGGAAGCATCCTCCCACGCCACGGGATATGAAGCTATGGTGATATCGGCATTGTTTGCCTTATGGAAGTCAAGGAGCATCTCATAATCCATCTTATAGATATGATCGCCGCCGAGGATGAGAACATAGTCGGGGTTATAATACTCCATGTACTTGAGATTCTGATATATGGCATTCGCGGTGCCGCTGTACCACTCCGCGTTGTCCGACTTTTCATACGGCGGGAGTATGCTTACACCGCCGATGTTACGGTCAAGGTCCCACGGAATGCCTATTCCGATATGTGTGTTCAGTCTGAGCGGCTGATACTGTGTAAGAACGCCTACCGTATCAACACCCGAATTGATGCAATTGCTCAGCGGGAAATCGATAATCCTGTACTTTCCGCCGTAGCTTACGGCCGGCTTTGCCATATCAGCCGTCAGGACACCGAGTCTCGAACCCTGTCCTCCCGCAAGGAGCATTGCGATCATTTCTTTATGGATCAAAAATACCACCCCCTGTATTATATAGTTGGGCATCGGAATAATGGCCGTCTTCCGATACCGATACACAATGATTATAGCACATGTGTGCAGAAAATGGAATAAACATTGAGCGCAAATGACCCAAAGGTGCGGTTGGTAAACAAGTTTACTTTTTTTGCGGTGAGAGAAAAATCGTCGATTTTCTTTTAATCAACTTCAAAACGCTCCGTCTGTTGATAACTGCGAGCCGAAAAGGCGCTGAAAAGGCGGACAAAGACATGTCGGGGATGGAAACGGTCCACTTTGTCCACTTAAAAATTATCCACTTCCGCGGGTGATCCTCCCGGACCTTTATCTCACGGGCGTTCCGGCTTTTCGGATCTGATTTATCCACATTTTCCCCCGGCGCTTTCGACAGTTGTTTTACCTCCGATCCGACTTTGCTAAAATATTTGCGCATGCTATAATTCAGTCTGCCGGCGCTCGAGAAAGTTGAGGGGCTTTCAGCCGGACGACGCTCTGATGTGGAGGGGACTTATGACAAGGCCCATTAAGCTTTCTTTTGGAAATGAGATCGGTGAGACAACCGTTTCTAATATATTTATCGACGAATACATGGCTGACGCCAACGGTGCATATGTAAAGGTATATCTGTATCTTCTGCGCTGCCTGGGTGATCCTTCCGTAGACGTTTCCGTAGCCGCAGTGTCGGAAAAACTGGACGAGACCGAGAAGGATATCATCAAGGCTCTCCGTTACTGGGAGAAGCAGAAGCTTCTTCATATTCTCTGGGACGCCGAGGGGCAGATCAGTTCCATCACTCTCGATCCCCTGACCGGTAATTCGAGGCGCCCGGACAATATCATCACGCTCTCGGCAGCGGAACCGCGCATTGAGGCTCCCGCTCCTGCCGTGACCGATATTCCCCGTATCCGTCCGGTAAAGGAGACTCCCGCCGAGATCACTCCCAAGCCCGATTATACCACACGCCAGATCGCGAAGTTCAAGCAGCACGACGATTTCAACGAGCTCATCGATTTCATCGAGGAGCGCCTCGGCTGCACGATGAAGCTCGCGGATCTGCAGACTCCGGCTTTTCTGTACGAACAGCTCGAGATGTCGGCGCCCCTGATCAGATATCTCTACGAGTTCTGCATCTACAAGGGCAAGACCGCTCCCGCCTACATCGAGAAAGTCGCGATGTCCTGGCACGATAAGAACATCGACACGGTCGAGCGGGCCAAGTCCGAGGTTTTCTCCCGCTCAAAGGACTGCTCCGCGATCAGGGAAGCCTTCGGCATCAGCAGGGCCTTCGGCGCGATCGAGCTCGACATGATCAACCGCTGGAAGCTCACCTACGGCATGAACACCGATATGATCCGCGAGGCCTGCAACAGGACGCTGCTGAGCACCGGAAGCCCCGATTTTAAATATGCCGACAGCATTCTTGCGGGCTGGCACAAAAAGGGCATCACCGATATGGCAGGTGTTGCCGCCGCAGACGCCGAGCACGCTGCAAAGGCACAGAAGTCCGGCAGGACAGCCTCGCCGCGCAGCGGTTCGGATACTTCCTCAAACAACAAATTCAATCAGTTTCCGCAGCGCACCTACTCCGACCGCGACTACGAGGAGCTCGAGCGCAGAAAGCTCGGAAAACTGTAATTCAGATGCATCCGTAGCACTCTGTGCTAAATCCAAACGGATGCCGGCACGGGTACGATATGAGTCTTAAGAATTATCAGTATGATGTCATTATCCACCAGTTAGATATGCGCAGGCTCAACGCCAAATATATGCTGGACAAAAGAACGGAGGAGATTTATAATAAGTGCCCGGAGATTTTGGATATCGACAATCAGATCGCCATACAGTCCGCCGAGCGCGCACGCCGCGCCATCATGGGGGACGATACGGCGCTCCAGGGACTGGCTGAGGCGAACCGCGCCCTGGCCCGCGAGAAAGAGACCATTCTGGTCAAGAACGGGTACCCCGCGGATTACTTAAGCCCCAGATATGAGTGCTCGTTATGCAAAGACACCGGATATGTCAACGGAGAACGCTGCAGCTGCTTCAACAAGGCGATCTCCAATCTGATCTACAGTGAGTCGAACGTACGCGAGATCATCCGCGAAGAGAATTTCGATAATTTCAATTACGAGCTCTATTCGGATGAGGCCGATCACTTCGATGTCTCGACCGGGACCATGAGGAGTCCCCGCGAGCTGGTCCGCGACGTGGTCAAGCTCGCTCACGACTTCATCGACAATTTTGATACCGAGTATCACAATCTCCTTATCTACGGAAATACCGGCGTCGGCAAGACTTTCCTCAGCAACTGCATTGCGAAGGAGATGCTCGACCGCTCGCATTCCGTACTCTATTACACGGCTTTCAGATTCTTCAAATACATGGAAAACTGCAAATTCAGTTACGATGCCGCCGAAGGCTCGGGAACTCTCGGTGAGGACTATCTCCTCGACTGCGACCTGCTCATCCTCGACGATATCGGAACCGAACTCTCGAATTCATTTACGAATTCGGCGCTCTATACGGTCATCAACGAGCGCCACTTAAAGCGCCGTCCGACGATCATCTCGACGAACCTTTCTCTCGCCGAACTGGAAAAGCGCTACAGCGAGCGGATATTCTCCCGTCTCAGCAAGGAATATTCCCTGCTGAAGATCGTGGGCAGCGATATCAGAAGAAAATAAAATAATGTGATTCATAATCACACAGT
>JAGCSS010000345.1 GCA_017964055.1 Lachnospiraceae bacterium | reverse complement strand
TCTTTGCAGGCACTCTCCTCTATGATATTGATAGAGCAAAAGATTTAGCGAATAAGGTTTGTCCGGTTTGTGATCATTCGGTTCTGTGAGGTGTGGGCGCGCAGAGAAAACTTCCGGGACTCGTAGAGGACGCCGGCACTGGCGAGTGAAGCGAAGAACACAGTGCCTATAGGCCGAATCGTAAGAAGGCATTGCGCAAATTCGTTTGCGGCACTGCCTTCTGATGATTCGTAAGCACGGGGCTTTCGTGCGGCTGAGTTCTGAGCGAACGTCGCTCTCGCAGATTTGGCGAGAGGGCGCTTAGTGTCCGCTGCGTCCGTAGAAGAAGCGCGAGCGTGTCCCGGAAGTTTTACTCGTTGCCGCCCACACCGTATTCCGGCTTGAACCCCCTGAAATCTCCCTGAAATCTTATCTTTCCTCTCTGAAATAAGGCAGTCCCAGATGCTCCGGGGGCTGATCCTCTTTTTTGCGTCGTAGCGACACGAGTATCAGCACGAACAGCGTGATCACGTACGGCAGCATTTTGAACAGCTCCATCGTATATCTGTTGAGGCCTCTGATGTAGAGGTATGCCCAGTAAGCTATACCGAACAGGTACGCGCCCCAGATCGCATTGACCGGGCGCCAGGTAGCGAAGATAACGAGCGCAACGGCGAGCCAGCCGAGAGCCTCTATGGTACCGTCATTTGCCCAGGTACCCTTGATGAAATCCATGGTGTAGTACAGTCCGCCCAGACCCGAGATACCGGCGCCGATGCAGGTGCCGAGGTATTTGTACAGGGTTACGTTGATGCCTGCGGCATCGGCCGTGGCGGGATTCTCGCCGACAGCGCGGAGATTAAGGCCTGTGCGTGTCTTATTGAGGAATATGAACAGGCCGATCGCGATGATGATCGCGACATATGTCAGCCAGCCGTATCCGAATATCGCGTAGAGCGGGCTGCTGGTGTCCTTGCCGGCGATGGCGGAAATATAAGCCCTGAAGGTGCCTGATGCGGCCGAAACGGAAACCTGTCCGACGCCGCCCGCGAACTTCTGGAGCATGCCGCCGAGGAAATTGGCTACGCCGCCGCCGAATATCGTGAGCGTAAGTCCCGTAACGTTCTGGTTGGTCCTGAGCGATATCGTGAGAAAGCTGTAGAGCAGTCCGCCCAGAGCCGCAAACAGGAAGGAGAAAACCAGTGCCAGGAAAGCGGAGAGCAGGCCGTTCGGGTTGGGATTGCCCGTTTCGTAAACAAACGAAGCCGTAAGGCCCGCGATGCCGCCGAGGTACATGATGCCGGGAACACCGAGGTTTAAGTTGCCCGATTTTTCGGTGAGGATCTCACCGAGAGCGCCGAACATGATAACAGTACCGAATACAACGGCGCTGTGGAAGAGAGTCAGTAATTCAGTCATTTGCTCACCTCCTGACCGGCAGCTGCTTTATGCCGGAACTTTACCTTGTAGCCGATGAAGAACTCGCTTCCGAGAAGGAAGAAGAGGATGATTCCGGTGATGATATGCGAAACATATTCGTTGATGCCGTATTTTGAAGCGATCTGCGATGCGCCCTTGTCGAGGAAAACGATCAGGGCCGAGATCAGGATCATCGTAAATGTATTGAACTTGGCCAGCCATGCGACGATGATCGCCGTAAAGCCTCGTCCGCCCGCAGTGGAGGTCGAGATCGTGTGGCTCGCGCCCGAAACCGCCACGAAGCCTGCCAGACCGCATATCGCGCCCGAAAGAGCCATCGTGCGGATGTAGACCTTTTTAACGCGGATGCCTGCGTAACGAGCGGTGTTGACCGAATCGCCGACAACCGAGATCTCGTAGCCCTGCTTGGAGTAGCGCAGATATACGTAAACAGCTACGGTCACGGTCATTACTATGATCACGTTCCAGCCGAAATCGAGGTTCGGGATGTCGTGGAAGAGGCTCGGCAGCCATCCGTACTCGTTGTTCGAGTTGATGACGCCGACGGTGTTCGATCCGGGAGGATTCTCCCAGAGAGCGACCATGTATGAGGTGATCTGTATCGCGATGTAGTTCATCATCAGCGTGAACAGAGTCTCGTTCGTGTTCCAGTGGGCCTTGAAAAAGCCGGGGAAGAAGCCCCAGACAGCGCCCGCGAGCATGCTCACGACGATCATGATGAGCACGAGCAGAACAGTCGGAAGTCCGGTGAAATACTTCATGCAGACTACCGTGGCGATGCCTCCGACGAGGATCTGGCCCTCAGCGCCTACATTCCAGAATTTCATGGCGAACGCGGGAGCGAGGCCGACCGAGATGCACAGCAGGGTCATGATGTCGCGGATCGTTACCCAGATACGCTTTGAGGTACCGAACGCGCCCGAAGCCATCGTGGCATAGACCTTAAAAGGATTGATGCGAACGATACAGACGATGACGATACCCGAAACGATAAGCGCCAGCAGGAGGCTGAGCAGTCTGATGAGCCATGACTGTGTTCTTGTGATGCCCTCACGCTTTGATATCCTGATCAAAGGTTCGTGAGCTGTTTCTGACTTAGCCATGTCTTATGCCTCCTTCCTGTATTTGGTCATGAGCAGTCCGACCTCTTCTTTTGTGATCGTCCTGCAGTCGACGATGCCCGAAACCTGGCCGCCGCAGAGTACTACGAGACGGTCGCACAGAGCGAGCAGGACGTCGAGGTCCTCACCTACGTAAACAACAGCGACACCCTTCATTTTCTGATCGGTCAGAAGATTGTATATGGTGTAGGAAGTGTTGATATCGAGTCCGCGCACCGCATATGCGGTCATCAGGACCGACGGAGAGGAGGCTATCTCACGGCCTACGAGTACCTTCTGTACATTGCCGCCGGAGAGGCGCCGGACGGGGAATTCGGTGCCCGGAGTAACGACCTCGAGCTCCTTCCAGATCTGTTTTGCCAGCTCGTTGGGGTCCTTGCGGTTAACGAAGAAACCTTTATTCTTACGCCATGAGCGGAGCATCATATTGCCGGTCATGCCCATGGAGCCGACCAGACCCATGCCGAGACGGTCCTCGGGAACAAAGCTCATCGCTATGCCGGACTTTTTGATGGCCATGGGATCGAGGCCGACCAGACTCATCGGAGCCTTGCCCTCTGGACTGTAGATGATGCTGCCGGACTGAACGGGATAGAGGCCCGCGATCGCCTCGAGCAGCTCCTTCTGACCGGAGCCCGCGATGCCCGCGATGCCGAGTATCTCGCCGGAATTGGCGGTAAAGGTAACATCGTCGAGACGCTTTACGCCGTCCTTGTCGAGACATGTAAGATGCTCAACGGTAAGTCTCGGTTCGGGATTGACCGGATCGGGACGGTTGATGTCGAGTGTGGTGGCGCGTCCGACCATCATGTCGGTGAGAGCCTGCGGAGAAGTCTGCGAAGTCTCCACACAGCCGATGTATTCGCCCTTTCTCAGAACCGCGACGCGGTCGGATATCTCCATAACCTCATTGAGCTTATGGGTGATGATTATGATGGATTTGCCGTCCTTTTTCATGTTGCGCATAACGGCAAAGAGCTTGTCTGTCTCCTGAGGAGTAAGAACCGCTGTGGGCTCGTCGAGAATGAGTATGTCGGCGCCGCGATAGAGGGCCTTGACTATCTCGAGGGTCTGCTTCTGGGAAACGGACATCTCGTAGATCTTTTTGTCGGGATCGATGTCAAAACCGTAGCGCGCGGCGATATCCCTGACCTTTGCCGAAACGGCCTTGCGGTCGAATTTCTCGGTCTCGTCCTGCCCGAGGATAACATTTTCCGCAGCGGTAAAAACATCAACAAGCTTGAAATGCTGATGTATCATGCCGATGCCGTATGTGTATGCGTCCTTGGGAGAAGCGATGGAAACTTCTTCGCCGTTGATGAAGATATGCCCTTCGTCGGGGAAATAGATGCCCGAGAGCATATTCATAAGAGTTGTTTTTCCGCTGCCGTTCTCACCTAAAAGGGAGAGGATCTCGCCCTGCTTAAGATCGAGATTGACTCTGTCGTTTGCCGTGACGGAGCCGAAGCGTTTAGTGACGTTGCGCATTTGAACTGCGTATTTGATCGTTTCCAAAGAGGCGGCCACCTTTCATGAAAAATTAGTAAAAAACACCAAAAAAATTTTGTTTTATACTCAAAATTTATGATAACATAACAAATTCTAAAAGTAAAGAATAAAGAGGGTCCGAATTCTAAAAATTCACAAAAAAGAAAGACCCGAAAAAGGAGACTGCCCGTGTGAGCAGTCTCCTTTGAATGCTTAAGTGTAAGATAGATCTTAGTTCTGCTGCTCGGTGATGCCGTCGATCCTTAATGCGAACGAAGGTGCCGAGATGTACTCAGACTCATGATAGTAGCCGTCCTTGATGGCCTCGATCTGATCGTAATTGAAATCATCGTCGGAATCGAAGCAGAATGTCGACTCAACCTTTGCACCGCCAACGGTGAAGGTGTTGATATCGAATACATGGAGCTTACCGGCCTTGATGTCGGCCTCAGCCTTTGCAACCGCGTCTGCAGTGCCTGCCGCGCAGGAATCACCAAGCTTTGTGATGGCAACGGCGCCGGTCTCATAACCCTCTGACCAGTCGGTAGCGATGTCCTCGCCTGCAAGAGCTGTCTTGATAGCGTAGGTGTAGTAAACATCCCAGTTATTGGTCGAAGAAGTAAGTGCCGCGGTAGGAGCTACGGAAAGCATGTCAACGTTGTAACCTACGGAGTAAACAACGGTGCCGGCCTTGTTAGCAGCCTCACATGCCGAAGGAGCACCTGTCGAGTCAGCGTGCTGACCTACGATAACGCAGCCCTCTGCGATGAACTTCTCAGCGGTGTTCTGCTCGTCAACGATCGAGAACCAGCTGTTGGTGTAGGAAACGTCCATAACTACGTTCGGGAATACCGACTTGATGCCGAGATAGAAACCGGTGTAACCGGAAACAACCTCTGCGTAAGGATAAGCGCCTACATAGCCGACCTTAACGTTGCCGTTCGCGTCGTAGTTCTTATCGGTAAGCTTGCCTGCGTCAGCGAGCTCCTTGAGCTTCATGCCTGCTACGATACCCGAAACATAACGTGACTCGTAAGTCTTGTTGAATGCGTTCGAGAAATTCTTAAGGCCTGACTTTAATGCTCTGTCACCGGTCATGGCTACGAACTGAACATCGGGATTCTCCTTGGCTGCTCTCTCGCAGTAGGTCTGATGTCCGTAAGAGTTCGTGATAACCAGCTTACATCCCTGCTCAACGCAGTCGATACACTTGTCGTAGCAGGTCTCGTCCTCGCCTATGGTGTAGAACCAGATGATCTGATCGTCCTTGATGCCGTTGGCCTTTGCAGCCTTCTTGATGCCTTCGATGTGGGCGTGAGTGTAACCCTCGTTGTCATCGCCTACAAGAATAACACCGATCTTGAAGTCGTTGCTCTTCTCCTTGCTGCATGCGCCGAGTGAAAGAACCATTACAAGTGCAAGCAGTAATGCAAGTACTTTTTTCATAAAATGTCCTCCTGTTGTGCTGCGCGTAAAAACGCAATATTTTTAGACCACGAGTACATAATACGAAATAATTCTGAAAATGGCAATACAAAATTAATTTTTTTTATACAATAAAGTTTGTTATGGAAGGATGTCTGTCTGCGGTGTGAGGACTCCCCCAAAGGTGCATTGCAAG
>JAGCSS010000344.1 GCA_017964055.1 Lachnospiraceae bacterium | reverse complement strand
TGGTCGAGACAGTCATATCCGGCCATGATCTCGTCATAGCCGTCGCCGTTAATATCGTAAGCGTAAGGGAAATGACCGAGATTGCCATGATGCGTCCACATCACGTTGAAATCGCGGTCCATGGCCCACATATTGAAGTATCTGTCCTTGAGTATTATCTCGCCGGGCCTGTCAGCTCCGGTCAGATTTGCGATTATTATACAGTCGTGCGCTTCATCCGCAGGCAAAGGATAGTCTTTCTTTATCCGTCCTGTCCTGCCTTCCAGTACGGTGAATCGCTTGTTCATGACACACAGAACTTCCGGCTCACCGTCTCCGTCATAATCAAATATCTGCGCAGGGAAATCCGAGCCGAAATTACCGGGCTTTCCGGACAGATCGCCTGTCTGCCAGAGCATATTTCCTTCAAGATCAAATGCGGTCACACAGGTCACCTGATGCGGCACATACCTGTCGTCTATATCTCCGTCAGCCCTGACAAAGACGACCTCCATGCGGCCGTCTCCGTTGATGTCTCCCAGCAGACCCTTACCATTGCCTGCCGCCTCTATTGAAAATCTGTTGATCAGTTTTGCTTCCATTTCAGTCTCCAACTACTATCTTCTCCTGCGGAATATGAAGCCTTACGACTCTCTTCAGTTCATTGATATCCACAGGCTTGCTGATATAATCCGTAAATCCCATCTCCAGGTATTCCTCACGTACTCCGTGCAGCGCGTTCGCGGTCATCATGACCATAGGAGTGTCGGGATTAAGATTCTCAGGATCTTCTTTGGCCTTCCGGTAGGCCTGGATCCCGTCCATTCCGGGCATCATGTGATCCATGAAGATCATGTCGTACTTCTTTTCGCGCATTTTCTGAAGTGAATCCGTACCGTTCAGTGACGTTTCTACCTTACCGCCCAGATCGTCGAGGAACTTGCTTGCGATGATGAGATTTACCCTGTTGTCATCCACAACGAGATAAGTGCAATCGGGCGTTTTATAAGCTGCCTCTTTATCTTTCTTCAAGGAGCTTTCGTCTTCCCCGTCAGTCTTCTTTTTGTTAACAGTCTGCGGGATCACAACAGTGAATACCGAGCCTTTTCCGTATTCGCTGGTCACATCGATACGCCCGTTCATCAGATCCGTCATGCGCTTCACTATCGCGAGTCCGAGACCTGTGCCTTCGATGCTGCGGTTGTGCTCTTCGTCCAGTCTCTTATAGTCTCCGAACAGATAGGGAAGATCCTCTTCCTTTATTCCGATACCCGTATCCTTTACGCTGATACGGAGTTTTATGACATCCTCAGAAACCTTCTCGGAAGTGATCTCGAGCTTTACCTCGCCCTTATCGGTGTATTTTACGGCGTTGTTCAGGATATTTATCATGATCTGCCTGATGCGCAGCTCATCGCCGATCAGGCGGTCGGGGATTGAGGGATCTGTCTGCTGAATATATTTCAGGTCCTTCTGCTCTGCCTTTATGCGGATCATGGTATCTACTTCGCCGGTCAGTTTATGCAGCGTGTAAGGCGCTTCATTTATCTCCATCTTTCCGGACTCGATCTTGCTCAGGTCCAGGATATCGTTGATAACGGAAAGCAGTACATGTCCGGCGTCTTTTATGTTGTCTGCATATCCCCTGATCCTGTCCACAGATGAATCATCGATTATTTTTTCCGGTCCGATCTCATTGATTATCAGCTCATCCATACCAAGCACCGCGTTTAGAGGCGTTCGTATCTCGTGGGACATATTGGCCAGGAAATCGCTCTTGGCGCGGTTGGCTTTGATCGCGTCCTGCTCGGCGATCCTCAGCTTGTCATTGCTCCTGATCAGCTCATGGTAATCGGCAGTTTCCAGCGAGAAATACAGCACGAAAATACCGGCCGAACCGAAAGGCAGGGACAATAAGATCGCTCCGTCCGTAGCGGCCTGTATCACTGTTCCGAACAGCGTTATAAGTGACGCCGCTGAAAGCGACAGCTGTTCTCTCGAACCAAGTGTGCGCATGCGGATGATCAGCAGGATCATACCGCTCATAAGATAATAAACGGGCGGCGAGAAAACAATCGGTACGAACAGTGAACCGTGCATATAGGTTCCGTCGGGATTATACCAAAGTATGAACTTTAGCGGCAGATTCAGGATCATCAGGGCCAGATACAGGCCAAATATCGCATTTCCGAAGACTCTGATCCATTTAAATTTCTTCGCGCTGTCAACATATTCGAGCATGTATACTACAAATATCCTCGAAGCCATAACGCACATAATCGAATCCATCGTACGAAGGATCGTGCATATAACTATCGGAGTTCCGAGCTCGGGATATGCGAAAACATAGGTCAGTATGCTGACAAAAAGCGCGATCAGCATATTGATCTCAAGCGAGCGGAAAAGCTTATATGTGCGTAATCTTTCACGGTTTGAGTCATTGAAAGATATCAGATACAGGACAAGCAGGTATCCGAGTGACGCGATCTCAAAATATGTTTTGGGCGGTATGGAATAGTTATGCAGCATATGTTTATCAGTATTGTGTCCTAAGATTATACTTCTTGCAGATCTGTTCGGGCGTCATGGATCTCAGCTCATTGCTGTGCGCAAGATTCATGAGTTTCAGGAATAATCCGCGTCGGATGCCTCTTTCCTCATCACCGAAATAATCGTAGTATCGGAAATCGCCGCGACTGTCGGTGGTCTGCCTTTTTGCTTTTTCGTAAATATCCTCGGGATCGGTTCCGGGAACGACATTGCAGTACCAGGGGATCTCCCTGACCGGGATTCCGATCACCTTCCATTTGGCGTTCTGGTAATCTGAGTTAATGAACAACGTATGGATATCTTTAATGATATCCTCCTGGAAACCGATGCATATCTGATTCAGATAATAATTCTGTCCGTTGATCTCCACGCCTCTTTCAAGGAACTGATAGCAGTCGTCCCTGTAAGTCGAAGGCGGAACGTACATGCCGTCGTAGCAGGGAACGGTAAGGATCGCGGCGGTATGTTTTTTGTTCCAGTTCAGATCGTACTTGGCTCTGCCGCTTCCATTGTTCTCCCAATCATAATTATCGTGCTTGCAGGCAGCCTTTTTAGCAGCTTTTGAGCCCAGAGACTTTCCCGACCAGAAGCATATATCATCCTTCCATTGCTTCCAGATGTCCTCCATTTCTACATTGCCGTTCTTGTTGCTCGTGAAATCGGTAAAGTCGACGAAATAATATTTTCCGCCGTCTTTTATGTAATTGTACTGATGTCCGTAATCGCCCGTGATCAGCACGAATCCGACTTCCTCGTAATCGTCCGCAAGCATGTATGCAAGCACCGTCGAAGTCTCACAGCATACGCCGAAACCCACATCTATGCATAATTCCGGCGAATTGCTGACGGACCACCCGTCCCTTACATAACCCATCATGCCCTCGATCTCGTCGTAATGATAATCAGATATATAGAGCCAGAACATGAATTCCGAGACCGTCGATATTTTCTCCTGAAGGTATTTCGCATAAGTATCATTATCCCAGTTATAGCCGTATCCGCCGCCGGTCTGGACATTATGCAGGTTTACATAGTAAAGGAATTCCCTGTCTTTACTGAGCTCTGTCTCGTAAAAAGGAACATCCATTACTCCGCGCGCCTTTTTCTTAGTCGCCGCCTCAGCGTGCGCGGGCAGTGACGCGCAGATAAGGATTACAGTCAGCAGTATCGATAATGATCTCTTCATAACAGGCCTCCTTTTTGATCTTACGGAACATATTGATTATATCAGACAACCTGCATTTTTGCCATAACAAAAAGCCGGCCTCACAAAAAGTGAGGTCAGCTTGAAATTACTTCTCTTTTCTTTATCTGCCGGCTGTCATGCCTCGGCAAACGCATTCTTAAACAGCGAGATGACTGCGACTATCAAAAGTATCGGAAGTGCCAGTTTGATCAGTCCGGCGATGACCAGTCCGATCAGGATCAGCGGCAGGAAAAAGAAAGTGAACGCCACTTTGGTGATCCCCCATGCAGCCCTGAAGGCAAATCCTATGAGTCTTCCGAATACGAGCAACATTAATACTGTGAACAGGATCATGATAATTCCTCCCTATATGCGTTTTCGGTACATCAGGTGTACCGTTCTCTTGCTGAGGTAATGGTATCATGCCTGTATTAAGAGGTCCTTTAAGTAAGATTAAAAACAGATTAAAAATCTTCTACTGCCGCGATGATGATCCCGATGCCTATGGCGGATTCCTTCGCATTGAGGCTGCCGTTAAAGGATTCGTTTGTGAATGTGATCGTCT
>JAGCSS010000039.1 GCA_017964055.1 Lachnospiraceae bacterium | reverse complement strand
GAGTATTTCAGAAAAAAGTCTGAAATGAAATGCGTATATGCAGGACCGGAGTACTTCGAAAAAAAGAGAAGAAACACTTCGGCCGAAGGTGTGTATGCCGGACCCGAGTATTTCAATAAGAAGCGTGAGGACGCGGAGATCGAGGATGTTTACAACGGCCCCGATATGTTTGACGAGCCCGACGATCCTGATGAGATCGCTCTGAGTCCAGACAGCGATGCAGGGTATCCCGCAAACTATACGGCACGCGAAGATACATCGTACCCCGGCAATCATTCCGAGCCGGACGATGCTGCTCCGTATCCGGATAACCACGCCGCCGATGACCCGGCCGGCCTGACAGACGACGGATCCGCAGACAAGATCACCGATTCACGCCCCATAGGCTTTGTATATGCAGGTCCCGCGTATTTTAAGGGCAAAAACGGATTCAATCCTCCGATCGAGGCGGTTTATGCGGCACCTCAGCAGCCTCCCGCGGAGATGTTCATGTGCGTATATGCGGGCCCCGATTTCTTCTCAGGAAAGGATCCGGACGGTATTGCAAGGCCCGACGACGTGCCCTCCGATACCTTTAAGATGAATCCCGGCGGAGTGCCCCGTGCCGCAGAGGTACCCGAGGGAGCATGGCGCTGCCCCGCATGCGGCAATATCAATTACGGCGGTTTCTGCAGCGAATGCGGCACAAAGCGCCCCGAGCCGCCGAAAGGAGGCCCCAAGCCCCCGACCAACCCGACCATGTTGGCTTGAACCGTATACATTTACAATTTGTACCCACCGCCTTCGGGTGGTGGGTCATCTTATCATCACCGATATTCAGGAGGATTATCGACATGAGATTCAATCTGAGGCACTGCGTCTGGGAGATCACTCTCGGATGCTGCTTTTCCTGCAAATACTGCGGCTCTTCCGCAGACGGCAAAAAGCGTGAGAATGAGCTGACTACCGGGGAATGCATAGATGTGGCGGGACAGCTTAAAAACCTCGGCTGCCGCCGTGTATCGCTGATAGGCGGCGAGGTTTTCATGCGCAGCGACTGGTCAGCGATCGTAGAAGCTCTCACCTCCCGCGGCATCAAAACCTGCATCATCACCAACGGCTTTTTGTTCAAAGATGAGCATATCGAACGCCTTAAGGAGGTTAATATCGAGTCGGTCGCCGTATCTCTGGACGGTCCACGCGAGGTGCATGACAAATACAGACAGGCGGGCAGCTACGACCGCGCCGTGCGCGCGATAAACATGCTCTCGGCCGCCGGTATTCCCGTATCGGTCATTTCCACGCTAAACAGCGAGAATGCGGCGCAGCTCGAGGATTTCTACCGCATCGTTTCCGAATTTGACATCTTCGCCTGGCAGATACAGGCCTGCTCTCCGATGGGCAATGCAGCAAAGGCAGGCATCGACTACGCCTTTGATTTCGGCGAGGTTATACGTTTTGTCGAGAGGCATATGTACAGCGCGCCCTTTGCGATGGGCATCGCGCACAACATAGGCTATTACACCGACGCCGAACCCTATCTGCGCGGCAATTTCAACGGTGCTCCCTTCCGCGGCTGCACCGCAGGTCTCGACGGTATCGGCATCGACAGCATAGGCAATGTCCGCGGCTGCGAATCGATGTATGATGACGGCTTCATCGAAGGGAATCTCCGTGAAAAATCGCTCGCCGAGATCTGGAACAATCCCGACGGCTTCGCATACAACCGCAAGTTCACGCCGGACCTTCTCACCGGCAAATGTAAAGCCTGCGACAAAGCAAGATACTGTGCCGCAGGCTGCAGATCATATAATCATTTTGTGCACGGAAAGCTCTATGAGTCACCGTTCTGTGCCAGATAAAAAGATAAGGGGACGGTTCTTCCGTCCCCTATTTTCACTTTAAAATCCGAAGTATCTCTTCGCGTTGTTGTACGAAATATCCTGCACGATCCGGCCGAGCAGTTCTTCATCCCAAGGATACTCTCCGTTCTCCACGAATCCGGCGATCAGGTTGCACATGATGCGGCGGAAGTACTCATGTCTCGGGTATGAAAGGAAGCTTCTCGAGTCGGTCAGCATACCGATGAAATTGCCGAGCACACCTTCGTTTGCGAGAGACTTCATCTGCGCTTCCATGCCGTCCTTGTGGTCATTGAACCACCATGCGGAAGCATGCTGAATTTTTCCTACAGCTGTAGAATCCTGGAAGCATCCCATGATGGTCTCGATAACTGCGTTGTCGTTGGGATCAAGGCTGTAGATGATCGTCTTCGGGAGCTTGTTCTCCTTATCGAGCATGTTCAGGAAATCGGCCAGCTGCGGCCCGGGTGCACCGTTTAAGATGCAGTCATAACCTGTATCGGGGCCGAGCTTTGCGAACATTCTCTCGTTGTTGTTTCTCTTGCAGCCGTAATGGAGCTGCATAACCCATCCGCGGTCAGCGTATTCCTCACCGAAGAATCCGAGGATATAGGTCTTGTACTGCGCGATCTCCTCCGCGGTAACGGCCTCACCCGCATAAGCCTTTTTAAATACTGCGTTTGCGATCTCAAAGGACGTGGGTACGCAGGGTGCGTACTCGATGCCGTGGTCAGCCACGCTGCAGCCGTGCGCCGCAAAGAAATCCATGCGGTTCTTCAGAGCCTTCTTGACACAGTTCAGGCACGCGATCTCAACGCCTGCCGCCTCTCCGAGCTTCTTTACATAAGCCGCGAACTCGGGCTTTTCGATATTTACTACCTTATCGGGACGCCATGCGGGGATCACGGTGATGTCAAAGCTCTCGTCGGCCTTGATCTTCTCGTGATACTCAAGAGAATCGATCGGATCATCCGTTGTGCATACGAGCTTTACATTCGACATCTTCATCATGCCGCGCGCGGTAAAGCCGGGCTCGGCGAGCTTCGCATTGCAGAGGTTCCATACCTCCTCAGAGGTCTTTGAATTTAACACGCCCTCATATCCGAAGAAGCGTCTGAGCTCTAAGTGGCTCCACTGGAATACGGGGTTGCCGATGCATTTCTCCAGTGTCTCCGCGAATTTGAAGAACTTCTCCTTATCCGAAGCGTCTCCGGTAATGTATTTCTCATCCACGCCGTTCGCACGCATCAGACGCCATTTGTAATGGTCGCCTCCGAGCCATACCTCAGTGATATTCTTAAATCTCCTGTCCTCCCAGATCTCCTTCGGGATCAGGTGGCAATGATAATCGATGATCGGCATCTTTGCCGCATAATTGTGGTAAAGGATCTTCGCCGTCTCGCTGTTCAGGATGAAATCCCTGTCCATAAATGCTTTTGCCATGCTAACCTCTCCTTATCTCTGAACGCGTCCCGAGCCGTCTCCGCCCGCGAGCTTCTTAACCTCGTCAACGCTTACCATATTGAAATCGCCCTCGATGCTGTGCTTTAAGCAGCTCGCCGCAACGGCAAACTCGATGGTGTCCTGAGGAGCATAGTCGTTCAGGCATGAGTAAATGAGGCCCGCACCGAATGAATCTCCGCCGCCCACACGGTCAACGATGTGGATGCGGTAGGTCTTGCTGAAGTAATAATCCTTTCCGTCGTAGAGCATGGCTGCCCAGTCGTTGTCATTTGCCGAGATCGAGCCGCGCAGTGTGATGGCAACCTTCTTGAAACCGAAACGGTCAGCCAGCTGCTTTGCAACGTCCTTGTAGCCCTCATGGTTAACCTTGCCTGTGGTAACGTCGGTATTCGATGCCTTGATGCCGAATACGTCGTCGGCGTCCTGCTCATTTGCGATGCAGACATCCACGTACTGCATGAGCTCGCCCATGACCTGACCCGCCTTTTCCTTGCTCCAGAGCTTGTTGCGGTAGTTGAGGTCGCAGCTGATCGTAACGCCCTTTGCCTTTGCTGCCTTGCAGGCTGCCAGGCAGATCTGCGCGCAGTTGTCGCTGAGTGCGGGTGTAATGCCTGTGAAATGGAACCAGTCGGTTCCCTCAAAAATATCGTCCCAGTCGAAATCATCGAGCGATGCGGTCGCGATCGAAGAACCGGCACGGTCATAGATAACCTTAGAAGGTCTCTGGCTCGCGCCCTTCTCGAGGAAGTAGATGCCCACTCTGTCACCGCCGCGAACGATGTCGTCGGTATCAACGCCGAACTGACGCAGAGAATTGATGCCTGCCTGTCCGATCTCGTGCTTGGGGAGCTTTGTGACAAATGCGGCATCAACGCCGAAATTAGCCAGCGAAACAGCTACGTTGGCCTCACCGCCGCCGTAGGTCGCGCCGTACTTGTCTGCCTGTACAAAACGATAATATCCTTCGGGTGCGAGTCTTAACATGATCTCGCCGAATGTAACCACTCTTTTCATAGTCTGTCCTCCTAATCTGTCCTGTGATGTATCGATCATTTCTTCATCAGATGTACCGCAAATCCGCCGAACTCCTCGTTCAGATATACAGCCTTGATAGCGCCGTTATCGTCGTACTTCGCCGAATCCATGTTAAATGAAGCGCCGCGCTGCTCAAGGTGGTACATGGCACGCTCAACCGAATTTGTCCTGATCGCGATGTGTCCCATGGTACCGAGATACTTTGACTTCATGAGCTCTACGCCTGTTCCCGCAAAGATGGAACTGTTGCCGTCCTTGCGCGCAAAACCGAAGAGCTTCGCATATCTGTCAGCCGTAGAGGAAGCCTCCTCTTCGCTGT
>JAGCSS010000343.1 GCA_017964055.1 Lachnospiraceae bacterium | reverse complement strand
CGAGAACGTACTCGCATTGAAGCAGAATCTTGGCTGGCCTTCAATGGAACCTTTCTTCGTTCCCGATGAAGTTTACGCTAATTACAAGACTCTTGCGGCAAAGGGCGAAGCAGCCGAGGACGCATGGAACAAGATGTTCGCGGATTATAAGGCAAAGTATCCCGAGCTTGCAAAGCAGATCGAGGATGACTTTGATCTCGATATCGCAAAGGGCCTCATTGACAATGCAGATTACTGGGCATTCGAAGACAAGCCCGAGGCTACGAGAAAGCTCTCAGGTATGGCGCTCAACAGGATCAAGGATTTCGTTCCCGGACTGTTCGGCGGATCCGCAGACCTTTCGCCTTCGAACATTTCCGATATGAAGGATGTTCCTTACTTCAGCGCTGAGGACGGAACCGGACGCAATGTTCACTTCGGCGTAAGAGAGCAGGGCATGACCGCTATCGCGAACGGTGTCACACTGTACGGACTCCGCGGATATGCTGCGACATTCTTTGTATTCAGTGATTATACAAAGCCCATGCTCAGACTTTCCTCGATCATGAGGATCCCTACTACGATGATCTTCTCACACGACAGCATCGGCGTAGGTGAGGACGGACCTACACATGAGCCTATCGAGCAGACAGCTATGCTCCGCTCGCTGCCCAACTTCCACGTATTCAGACCCGCTGACGCTACCGAGACTCTTGCTGCATGGTACAGCGCGGTTACTTCGAAGGAGACTCCTACCGCCATCGTTACGACCCGTCAGGGACTGCCCCAGCTCGCAGGTTCCTCGAAGGAGGCCTTAAAGGGCGGCTACATCCTCGAGGATTCGAAGAAGGAGACTCCCGACGCGATCATCATCGCTTCCGGTTCGGAGGTAAATATCTCGGTTAAGGCCAAGGAGCTGCTCGCGGCAGAGGGCATCGATGTACGCGTCGTTTCAATGCCTTGCATGGATATCTTCGAAGAGCAGAGCGCAGAGTACAAAGAAAAGGTACTTCCCAAGAAGGTTCGCGCAAGAGTAGCCGTAGAGGCGCTCACCGATTTCGGATGGGGCAAGTACGTCGGACTCGACGGCGCTACGCTCACGATGACAGGCTTCGGCGCTTCGGCACCTCAGGCACTGCTGTTTGAGAAGTACGGATTTACCGCAGAGAATGTTGCTAAGACCGTAAAGAGCGTTCTGTAAACATTTAAAGAAATAATAAAGACGAGCCTCCGCATTCCGCGCGAGGCTCGTTTCTTATCCCACAGACAGAAGAACCGTTTCCACAGTCTGCATTATTCAGTATTCGAACAGATAGCTTCCCGAATGACCGGCGGTACTCAGGCTGATCGCAACCTTTCCGGAAGCCGGAAGATCAAAGGTCTCATTGCCGTTGATCTCTTTGTCGTAAAGCACCGTATCGTCGCTTTTCTGGATGATCTCCACGTGCAGGGAACCCGATTTGGACTTGATCTCGCAGTGAATTGTGTCGGAACCCTTAGAAGGTCTAAGGGTATGCTTCATGACGCCGGTGATCTTTGAGTAGCTGCCGTTAAACTTATGTATGCCGTCATTGCCGGAAAAGCCGAGACGCATGCCCGAACGGATAGTTAACAGGCCGGCTGACTTAAGGACTATCAGAAGTATTATAACCACCACCATAACGGGGATGGCGACCTTCATGTTCACATTCTTTTTCATATCTATTCCTCCAATTCCTTTTCTTTTTTTATCTTATGGATCCTGCACTCCATGATTATGATCGGGAGCGCAAAGAGTGCCGTCAAACCTGCGAAGAGCACAACAGGCAAAACCATCGGCCAGTAGATAACCATCAGTGCAAGACACAGGAAAACAGCGAAATACCAGGGATGGCTGAGTCTCTTGTAATACTCGATACGGTCCTCTTTTTCGGTGTGGAGCCGGAATTCGGTTCCGTCATTTTCTTTCTCAACGATCAGCAGCTCTTTGAACAGGGTCGATCCGGTTGTGGATATCCGGCCGCCTTTATTGGCCCAGGGTCTGTAGACCAGTTTGGCTGTTGAAAAATCGAGATTGATATTTTTATAGAATACCGTGTAGCCCATATCCTCGAGAAACGCCTTATAGGCCTCCTCATCCTCCATGGACTTGTCGCCGACATATTCGACCGCGTAGCGGTACTTACCGGGCTCGCACTCGTCAAATGTGTATTCCAGCTTTCCGGTCTTTACGAGCCGGTAGCCTTTGTCGGCCATGGAATTGAGCCATCTTTCCTGGCTTCTCATGAAGCCAGCGAAAAATCTTCTTTTTACTATGCTCATGCCGGATCACCACCTCCTATTATTTCCGCAGCGGTTGCAGTGAGCTCCTTAAGTCGCGCCAGCTCCTTTTCCGCTATCTGCCGGCCTTCGGCCGTGATCTTGTACTCTTTTGTCCTGCCGCCCTCGCCGTACGGTTCGATCCAGCCCTTTTCGGTCAATGTATTGATCGCGCCGTAGAGAGAACCTGCGCCGAGCACCAGGCGGCCTTTTGTCTTTTCTTCAATGAACTGCATGATCGCGTAACCGTGTTTCGGTGTGAATACCGAAAGCAGTATGAAGAAAGTAACTTCGGTCAGAGCGCCGCTTTTTACATTATCCTTCAAAGCAACCCTTCCTTTCTGAATTATTACGTTTACTGTACTATCGTTAACCGTAATATATCACTAACCGTAATATCTGTCAACACCTTTTTAAAAAAATAAGTGCAGGCATCGCTGCCCGCACTGTTGACCGGATGATGATCCGCATATTTATTTGGTTTTTTCAAAATGCTGGTAATCCTTTTTTGAATTCCAGTCGCCGCCCCAGGTGAAGCCGTGCTCAATAAAGATATTGTAGCAGGCGTCGTTTCTACGAATGTAGTATGGATTGTCTTTTTCGCGGTCGACATAATCTCCGGCATTGTAGGGCTGGAGGAAGGTCGAACCGTCCTTGCGGACGTAGACATAGGGGTTGTACAGGGGATTGATGTCGATCGCGCGGCCGAGCGCGTGGTTTGACAGGACCGTAGTCTCGGCGATAAAACGGTAATTGAAAGCGGAGGTATTGTTGTCCTCCATCGAGCGCTCATCGTCTGCGTCATATACGTCGATGAGCGTCATTTTTTCTATCGGGTATTCGATGTCGAACAGCTCGCGGAATATTTCGAGCACGTCCTCGGCGATCGCGGTATTTACTATGATCTCGCCTTCGGTGATGTTACCGTTAAAATCGTAATGCAGAACATGTACATAGCGGATCTCATTGAGGCTTAAGGTACAGTCGTCGGGGTAGGATCTGCCTTTGATGCGGGCGAAAATGTCGTCCGTGATCTCGGAAATATAGAAAGCGGCGTCAATGTTAAAGGGCTGCATGGTGATCTCCTCAGTGGGTGTGGTTGAAGGCAGGCTGCTGTCTGCTGCGGCTGAGCCGGCATTGGGATCGTTTACCGCCAGATCCTGGGTTAAGTCCGG
>JAGCSS010000038.1 GCA_017964055.1 Lachnospiraceae bacterium | reverse complement strand
CGGACGGAGGCCGAAACCTATAAAAAGGCTTCCGAATTAGCTTCCGAATTATTTAGTAAGAATTAATACTAAATTAATTAAAATTCCGATCGGGAAAATGGTATTATGGTATCATAGTAACAGATAGGAGTTTTTGTAATGAGTAAACTGATCAGCATTCTTATAGGCATACTGATCTTTTGCGTCATCGTGGTCGTACACGAGATGGGGCATCTGATCGTAGCCAAGAAAAACGGTATAATGGTGCCTGAGTTCCAGGTTGGATTCGGTCCGAAGCTCTGTTCCTTCAAAAAGGGCGAGACCGAGTACAGCATCAGGCTGATCCCATTCGGAGGAGCGTGCAAGATGCTCGGAGAGGACGGAGACAGCGACGACGAGAGGGCCTATACCAGTAAAAAACCGTGGGCGCGTTTCGCAACGATATTTGCGGGTCCGTTTTTTAATTTCATACTGGCATTCGTGCTGGCTGTGGTAGTTATCTCGGTAGTGGGATACGATCCCTGCGTGGTTACTTCGGTCAGTGAGGATTCCCCGGTGAGCGCAGCCGGACTGCAGCCCGGTGATCTGATCACGAACTTTGACGGACACCGTATCTCGATCGGCCGCGAGCTGTATATATTATTCAATTTCAACGAGCTTGAGGGCAGATCGTATTCCCTGACCTACGAGCGTGACGGACAGAAGTATTCGACAGCTTTCATACCGGCACTCAGTCGTTTATACAAGCTCGGCTTCTACTATACGCCCGATGAGATGCCCTGTGAGATCAGCAGTCTCATAAAGGGCGGAGTGCTTGAAAGGGCCGGCATCAGGGCAAAGGATATCATCATCGGCATCGACGGCGTTGAGATCGCTTCCGGTAAGGCATTCAGCGAGTACATCGCAGAGCATCCGCTCGACGGCAGCGAAGTACAGTTTACGATAAAGCGCGGAGAGCAGACACAGACGCTCACGCTTACGCCCGAATACACGGAAGCATATGTTTCCGGCTTCAATTACAACTACGGCGGCAGGGAAAAGACCGGTCCCGTCGGAGTGCTTAAGTATTCGCTCGTTGAGGTAAAATATTGGATCGTCAATACATACAAGAGTCTCGGACAGATATTCAGGGGCAGGGTTTCGGCCGATGATTTCGGCGGTCCCGTACGTATCGTTTCGGAGCTCGAGAATACCGTGCAGGAGTCAAAGTCCGACGGTCTCCTCTATGTGGTGCTCAACCTCATGAACTGGGGTATACTGCTGAGCGCCAACCTGGGTGTCATGAACCTGCTCCCGATACCCGCTCTCGACGGCGGCAGACTGGTATTCATCATCATCGAGCTTGTCAGGGGCAAGCCCGTACCGGTCGAAAAAGAGGGTCTGGTGCACGCGATCGGCATCGTATTGCTGATGGCACTTATGGTATTTGTTTTCTTTAACGATATCAGAAATGTATTTTTCAGGTAGATTATGGACAGAAGATATTCAAGAACAGTGAATATTGGCAAAACGGCGATCGGTGGTTCAAACCCGATCGCTGTTCAGTCAATGACCAATACAAAGACTGAGGACGCTGGGGCGACAGTGTCCCAGATACTCGAACTCGAGCGCGCGGGCTGCGATATTATCCGCTGCGCGGTGCCGACTATCGAGGCGGCCAAGGCTCTGAGGCAGATAAAGGACGGCATACATATCCCGCTCGTTGCCGATATTCATTTCGATTACAGGCTGGCCATTGCCGCGATCGAAAACGGTGCAGACAAGATCAGGATCAATCCCGGCAATATCGGCTCCGAGGAGCGTGTGCGCGCCGTTGTCGAAAAGGCAAAGGAATATCATGTTCCGATCAGGGTCGGCGTTAATTCCGGCTCTCTCGAGAAAAAATATATAGAGAAATACGGAAGGGTAACCGCAGAAGGACTGGTCGAGAGCGCTCTCGGACAGGCGCAGAGGCTGCTGGATATGGATTTTCATGACATCGTGACATCTATCAAGTCATCGGATGTCATGATGTCGGTTAAGGCTCATGAGCTGATCGCCGACAGGACCGATCTGCCGCTGCATGTGGGTATTACCGAGACGGGTTCTCTTATCGCGGGCAACATCAAATCCGCGATGGGCATCGGCATTATCCTGAACGAGGGCATAGGAGATACGATACGCGTATCGCTGACCGCGGATCCTGTCGAGGAGATCAGATCAGCTAAACTCATCCTGCGCAATCTGGGACTGCTGAAGGCAGGCATTGACGTTGTTTCGTGTCCGACCTGCGGCAGGACAAAGATTGATCTGATCGGACTCGCGGGACGTGCGGAGGAGCTTTGCTCACATTACGATCTGCCTATCAGGGTGGCAGTCATGGGCTGCGCGGTCAACGGCCCCGGAGAGGCGCGTGAGGCCGATATAGGCATTGCGGGCGGAGACGGGGAAGGTCTTGTTTTCAAAAAGGGTGAAATAGTCAAAAAGGTGCCCGAAGAGCGTCTGCTCGACGAGCTGAAGGCACAGCTGGACGAGATGGTCCAAACCGGTCGGGGAGTGTAAGTAATGCGTTTTTTTGAGGTTTTTTATTCTGTAAATGTCGATGCGAAGCTTAAAAAGAAGTTCGAGGACGTGGAGGTGGAGAAGCTCCTTGCGTCCAATACGAACAACCATATGTGTGTTAAGCTCGCATCGCCTTCATATATAGGACTGGAAACGATCAACGAGATGGAGAACATACTCTATCGCCAGGTCTTTTCCAAGGCAGGCAAGAACGTACGCTTAAGCGTGCGTTATTCGTTTGCGGAAGGCATGAACTTTGACGAGATATGGAACAAGTATCATGTTTACATAGAGGATGAACTGGCTCTCAAGAGCCCCGTTATCGCGACTCTTTACCGTAATTCGTTCGTTACCGCTTCCGAGGGTGAGATCACGATAGATATGCCCGACGGCGGTATTTCGGTCGCAAAGGAGCCGCAGCTGGTCTCCATGATGAACTCGATGTGGAAGGACCGTTTCGGTCTCGATGTCGCGGTTAAGGTCAGATACCATGCCGTTAAGGAGCGGGAGACCGAAGAAGAGTTTGTATCGGGATTTCTCGGCAGTCTGGCTGAGGAGTCGGCTGCGCAGAATATCGAGGCCGGCGGCACTCTGAGCGAGAATGCTGCGGAGAGACGCGCCGAGGCAGGCGCAGATGCGGCTCATAATGAAGGCAGTGACGGTAAGGCAGCAGATAAGGGTTCCAAGAGCAATGATCCCGGCAAGCTGGCCGGTAAGGGCACTGACAAAAAGCCTGCGGGCAAAGAGCCTTTCAAGGGCCGTGAGGGCGGTAAAGGCGCTTACGACAAATTCAGATCCGGCTTCAGGAAAAAGATCGTTTCCGACGATCCCGACGTATTTTACGGGCGCGAATGTGAGGGTGACCCGATAAGGATCGCCGATATCGGCAGCGAGCCCGGCGAGGTGGTCGTACAGGGCATGGTACTGCGCTATGAGGACCGTGAGACCAAGACCGGCAAGCTCATGGTCACGATCAGCATCACAGATTT
>JAGCSS010000342.1 GCA_017964055.1 Lachnospiraceae bacterium | reverse complement strand
GTTGAGCGTCCCGTAGGCTTCGATATCCAGGATCTCGGCGGCAAGACCGTTGAGGTCGTTCATTCACTCGCAAAATGGAAGAGGATGGCGCTTAAGGTTTACGGCTTCGGCTACGGCGAGGGTCTGTACACCGATATGACCGCTATCAGACGTGATGAGGAGCTCGACAATCTTCACTCGATCTACGTCGATCAGTGGGACTGGGAGAAGGTCATCTTAAAGGACGAGCGCAATGTTGAAACGCTCAAATATGTTGTACGCCGCATCTTCCAGGCATTAAAGGATACCGAGCATTATATCGCGGACAAGTATCCCTTCATCGGAGAGATACTGCCCGATGAGATCACCTTCGTTACCACGCAGGAGCTCGAGAACATGTATCCGAACGATACACCCAAGGAGCGTGAGAATAAGATCGCGAGGCTTAAACGCGCCGTTTTCCTCATGCAGATCGGCGGACCTCTGGCATCCGGCCAAAAGCATGACGGACGTGCTCCCGACTATGACGACTGGAGCTTAAACGGCGATATCATCGTATATTATCCCGTTCTTGACTGCGCATTCGAGCTTTCGTCGATGGGTATCCGTGTCGATGAGGATTCTCTTGCGGCGCAGCTCAAGATGGCAGGCTGCGAGGAGAGGGCAGAGCTTCCTTTCCAGAAGGCTATCCTTAACAAAGAACTGCCTTATACCGTAGGCGGCGGTATCGGACAGTCCAGAATGTGTATGTATTTCCTGCGCAAGGCGCATATCGGCGAGGTTCATTCTTCGGTATGGCCCGAGGACATGGTGGCTGAGGCCAGGAGCGCGGGCGTAAATATCCTGTAACAATGACGGAGCGGTTCGGAGAAGGGGCCGCTTCGATATCAGCACTAATGGGGATCTGTAATGTGGAAACTGCTGCGCTATCTTAAAAACTACAAAAAAGAGAGCATAATAGGGCCTTTGTTCAAACTGACAGAGGCCATTTTTGAGTTAATAGTGCCGCTAGTCATGTCGGATATCATAGATGTCGGCATAGTAAACGGCGATAAGACCTATATACTCGGCAAGGGCGCATTGCTGCTGCTGTTCGGACTGGTGGGTCTGGGCTGTTCGCTCACCGCACAGTTCTTTGCGGCAAAGGCCGCGATGGGCTTCGGCGCGGAGCTGCGTCACGACATGTTCGATTATTACATGGGGATGACTTATTCGGAGCATGACAGCATAGGCGCCGCTACTCTGATAAACCGGCTGAACGTGGATGTCAACCAGGTCCAGTCCGGCGTTAACCTGGCTCTGAGGCTTTTCTTACGCTCACCGTTCATCGTGGTGGGCGCCGTTATCATGTCATTTACGATCGATGTAAGGCTCGCGCTGATCACTCTGGTCGCGACGCCCGTTATCGCGGTCGTTGTCTATATCATCATGATGAAGACCATCCCGAGGTTCAAGCAGATACAGGCAAAGCTCGATGATATTCTGGCCGCGTCGCGAGGGAATCTCGCCGGCGTGCGTGTCGTCAGGGCTTTTGCCAGACAGGAGAAGGAAAAAGAGACCTTCAATAAGACCACGGACGAGCTTTATGATCTTTCCATTCACACCGGCCATATTTCGGCTCTGCTCAATCCCATTTCGTATGTGCTGCTCAATATCGCCGTGATCCTCGTGCTGTGGTACGGCGCGAAGGGCGTGGATACCGGAAGGCTTACCCGGGGCGAGGTTATCGCTCTGGTCAATTACCTCTCACAGATACTGCTAGCGCTGATCGCGATGGTAAACCTCATCAATTCCTTCACCAAGGCGATCGCGTCTGCGGGAAGGATCACGGATGTCTTCGATCCGGAAGAATTCGAGAAGAAAAAGGCACTCGCCGGAGCCGAGAAGCTCACAGTCCTGCCCGAAGCGGGCGGCAGGCCCCATATCCGGTTCGAAAATGTGTCGTTTACCTATCCCGGAGCCGAGGCGCCCAGTGTCAGCAATATCGATTTTGCCGTGGAAAAGGGCAGGGTACTCGGTATCATCGGAGGTACGGGCGCCGGAAAAACGACTCTGATCAACCTGCTCACGGGCTTCTATGAGGCTACGGAAGGGCATATTTACATAGACGGAACGGATATAAACGATATAGACGATTCCGAAAAGCGCAGGAGATTTTCCTACACTCCCCAGAAAAAGAACCTGTTTAAAGGAACTATCCGCGAGAATCTGCTGTTCGGGCGGGAGGCGACGGACGATGAGCTGCAGCGCGCGCTGGAGATATCGCAGGCCGCGGAGTTTGTCAACAAGCCCGGAGTGGGACTTGATTACGCGGTGGAGAAAGGCGGCACGAATCTTTCGGGAGGTCAGCAGCAGAGACTTACGATCGCGCGTGCGCTGGTCGGATGCAGAGACGTGCTGATACTCGATGACAGCGCTTCCGCACTCGATTTTGCGACCGATGCGGCACTCAGAAAGGCAATAGCGACTCAGACCGCGGGCATCACACTGATCATCGTTTCCCAGCGTGTCGGCTCGCTGATGAATGCCGACAGCATACTGGTACTCGACGACGGCAGACAGGTCGGCCTCGGAAAGCACGACGAGCTGCTGAGGAGCTGTGAGATATACAAGGAGATCTACGAATCTCAGACAAAATAGCCTATGAAGAAACTGATACGACCCTATCTGGGAGAAATACTGCTGGTGCTGTTGCTGGCACTGGTCAATGTCGCGGGCGTCCTATACGCGCCCGTGCTTACGGGTAATGCGATCGACAAGATGCTCGGCGAAGGCAAGGTCATTTTTGACGGCCTGACGAGGATACTTGTGTCTTTGGCCATAGTGATCGTTATCTCATCGATCACTCAGTGGCTCATGTCCATAGTGATCAACCGCGTGGCGTTCGATGTAGTGAACAATCTGAGGGACGAGCTGTTCTACAAGCTGCACGCGCTCCCCTTAAAGAGCGTCGACAGGCTCTCGCACGGCGATTACATAAGCATCATGACAACGGACGTCGAGCAGGTGAGCGACGGCCTGATCATGGGATTTACACATATATTTACGGGTGTTGTGACGATACTCGGCACGATCTGCTTCATGTTCTCCATCAATGTGAGGATAACGATCGCGGTCATCGTTATCACGCCGCTTTCCATGTTCGTTTCTTCGTTCGTGGCGAAGCACACCTATGCGCGTTTTAAGGAGCAGTCGGCTACACGCGGCGAGCTCACATCCATCTCGGATGAGATGATCGACGGTTTTAAGACGGTTAAGGCTTTTGCCTATGAAGACACAGCCAGGGAGCGCTTCGACAGCGTCAACGAGCATCTGAGGGACTGCAGC
>JAGCSS010000341.1 GCA_017964055.1 Lachnospiraceae bacterium | reverse complement strand
CTGTGTCTTGGAACGAAGGGTGGTGGTATATCCGAACATCTCGGACAGCGGAACGTAACCTCTGATGAGCTTGGTTCCGTTGATATCCTCTGTAGCCTCAATACGTCCGCGTCTCGAGCTTACGTCGCCGATAACGTCTCCCATGTAATCCTCGGGAACCGTGATCTCAACACGCATGATGGGCTCAAGAAGGACGGGATTTGCCTTCTGCATTGCCTCCTTGAAGGCCATGGAGCCTGCAATGTGGAATGCCATTTCTGATGAGTCAACCTCATGGAACGATCCGTCGTAGCAGTTCGCATGAACGCCGAGTACGGGATAACCGCCGAGGCTACCTGCCTTCATGGCGTCCTGGATACCCTCCGAAACTGCGGGGATGTATTCCTTCGGAATAGCACCGCCGACAACAGTCGACTCGAATTCATATGTCTTGTCACCGTTAACGTCCATAGGTGTGAAGATAACCTTGCAGTGACCGTACTGTCCGCGTCCGCCGGACTGCTTTGCGTACTTGGAATCAACCTCAACCTCTTTGGTGATGCCTTCCTTGTAAGCAACCTGAGGAGCGCCGACATTAGCCTCTACGTGGAACTCACGGAGAAGTCTGTCTACGATGATGTCAAGATGGAGCTCACCCATACCTGCGATGATGGTCTGGCCTGTCTCAGCGTTGGTCGTAACGCGGAAGGTCGGATCTTCCTCGGCAAGCTTTGCGAGAGCCTCGCCCATCTTATCCTGTCCTGCCTTGGTCTTGGGCTCGATAGCGATATCGATAACGGGCTCCGGGAACTCCATAGACTCAAGGATAACGGGATGCTGCTCATCACAGATGGTATCGCCCGTGGTGGTGAATTTAAGACCAACCGCTGCTGCGATATCGCCTGAATAAACCTTTTCAAGCTCCATTCTCTTGTTGGCGTGCATCTGAAGGATACGGCCGACACGCTCCTTTTTGTTCTTGGAAGCGTTGAGAACGTAGGAACCTGTATTCATTGTACCCGAGTAAACGCGGAAGAATGCGAGCTTACCAACGAAGGGATCTGCCATGATCTTGAACGCAAGAGCTGCGAAAGGCTCGGAATCCGAAGACTTTCTGTGGATCTCGTTGCCGTCCATGTCGGTTCCCTTGATGTCCGGAACGTCTGTAGGTGCGGGCATGTACTCGATGACCGCATCAAGAAGCTTCTGAACACCCTTATTGCGGTAAGCGGTTCCGCAAAGTACGGGGATAATGGTGCCCTCGATGGTAGCCTTACGAAGCGCAGCCTTAAGTGCTGCGGTATCGGGCTCGGTTCCCTCGAGGAACTGCTCGAGCAGATCATCATCGGTCTCGCAGATCGACTCGATCATGCTCTCTCTGTATTTGGTCGCCTCGTCCAGCATGTCTGCGGGAACGTCGCCGACCGTGATGTTTTCACCCTTCTCGTCATTGTAGATGTAGGACTTCATCTCGAACAGGTCGATAACGCCCTTGAAGGTGTCTTCCTTACCGATCGGGAGCTCAACGGGAACAGGGTTCTTGCTGAGTCTGGTCCTGATCATGTCTACAACGTTATAGAAATTCGCACCTGCGATATCCATCTTGTTGACGAATGCCATACGGGGTACGTTGTACTTATCAGCCTGACGCCAAACGGTCTCAGACTGGGGCTCAACGCCGCCCTTTGCGCAGAATACGCCGACAGCACCGTCCAGTACACGAAGTGAACGCTCTACCTCTACGGTAAAGTCAACGTGACCGGGTGTGTCGATGATGTTGATTCGATGCTCAAGAGCACCGGCCTTAGGCTTAGTGAACTCTTCCAAGGTCCAGTGGCAGGTGGTTGCGGCTGAAGTGATAGTAATACCCCTCTCCTGTTCTTGCGCCATCCAATCCATTGTAGCTGTACCTTCATGAGTATCACCGATCTTATAGTTGACGCCGGTGTAATAGAGGATACGCTCTGTAAGCGTAGTCTTTCCGGCATCGATATGAGCCATGATACCTATATTTCTTGTTCTCTCCAAAGGATATTCTCTTTCAGCCATAGTTCTCCTCTCAAATTACCATCTGAAGTGTGCAAATGCCTTGTTAGCTTCAGCCATCTTATGCATATCTTCTTTACGACGTACTGCAGAGCCTGTATTGTTTGCAGCATCCATGATCTCGCCGGCGAGTCTGTCTGTCTGGGTCTTCTCGCCTCTCTTACGTGAGAACATGGTCATCCAACGAAGTGCCAGAGCCTGACGTCTCTCAGGTCTAACCTCGATGGGAACCTGGTATGTGGCACCGCCGATACGACGTGCCTTAACCTCGAGTACGGGCATGATGTTGTTCATGGCTGCCTCGAAAACTTCCATGGCATCCTTACCGGTTGTCTCCGCAACCTTATCAAATGCGCCGTAAACAATTCTCTGTGCTGTTCCCTTCTTGCCGTCAAGCATGATGTTGTTGATCAGCTTGGTTACGATCTTGCTGTTGTACATGGGATCAGCCAAAACGTCTCTTTTAGGTGTATGTCCTTTACGCGGCATGTTATTCTTCCCTCCTTAACGAATTTGCAGCTTGCGCTGCCATTAAATCACAGGTACTCACGATCCTCAATAGTGTCACATGCTCGGATTAATTTTATGCCGTGCCCGCAACCGCTGTGTCAAAAAATTAAGCCAAACATTTTATTCTATTTTAAAATAATGAGCTAAATTACTAAATGTTACTTACTTTTTCTTGGGTCTCTTAGCGCCGTACTTTGAACGAGCCTGCTTGCGGTTAGCAACGCCTGCTGTATCAAGAGTACCTCTGACGATATGGTAACGTGTACCGGGAAGATCCTTAACACGGCCTCCGCGAACGAGTACAACGCTGTGCTCCTGAAGGTTGTGTCCCTCACCGGGAATGTAGCTCGTTACTTCGATACCGTTCGAAAGACGAACTCTGGCGATCTTACGAAGAGCTGAGTTAGGCTTCTTGGGAGTAGCGGTCTTTACAGCTGTGCAAACGCCGCGCTTCTGGGGAGAAGATGTCTCAACTGACTTCTTATTTAATGAGTTAAAGCTTTTCTGAAGGGCAGGTGCTGTGGACTTCTTTGCAAGAGTCTGTCTGCCGTTCTTTACCAACTGATTAAATGTAGGCATTAATTTTTCCTCCTTCTTGGAAATATTGATAGTAGTGCGGTTGCCGACACTTTCGGAAGTTATTTTTTCACATCAAAAATAGTCGCCCATAAAGTGCGCACAAAGTGCATTATAACTGCATACTCAAGACTTGTCAAGATTTTCCGCCCGAAATGTTTTACAATCTCTTTATTTGATTCCCGCACCTTTTTGTGCTAAACTCCTATATGCCCTTGGGGCAACATAATCCCGAAAGGAACGGCCCGAGCCGTATACAGATATGAGAAGAATAATCCTGATGTTCCTGGCGAACCTGTTTCGCCTGCCCTACATGCTGTTCAAGGTATTCCGGATGTCCCGGCACCGTGACATATACTCTAAGGAAGACTGCTACGCCGCCCTGCACCGTATGGTACGCTGGGCAAACCGCGGAGGCAGGGTAACGATCGCGGCCGACGGACTGGAAAAGCTTCCCGCCGAAAACGGATTCATAATGTATCCGAACCACCAGGGCATGTTCGACGCGCTCGCCCTGCTCGAGGCGCTCGACCGCCCGTTCAGCCCCATAGCAAAGATCGAGACCGAGCATGTGCCGCTGCTCCGTCCGGTGCTCCTGATGCTCGATACCGAGTTCATGGACCGCTCCGACGTGCGCCAGTCGCTCGGCGTCATCACCTCTGTTGCCAACCGCGCGCGCCGCGGCGAGAACTTCGTGATATTTGCCGAGGGCACACGCAGTAAAAAGGAAAACGAGATGCTCCCGTTCAAGCCCGGCGCCTTCAAGGCCGCCACACTCTCGCACGCACCTATCGTACCTGTGGCTTTCGTCGACTGCTTCATTCCTTTTGACCGCAAGCACATCAAAAAGGTCACGGTCCAGGCTCACATCCTCGACCCGATCCCTTACGACGAATACCGTGACATGAATACCCGCGAGATCGCCGAGCTGGTCCAGAGCCGCATCGCCGCGAAGATCGCGGAAGTTACCGAGAATTAAATCAAAGCAAAAAAACGGGGCCGACGCACCGAGTGTGCGCCGGCCCTTTTGGGTTATTATTTTATCAGTTCTTTGAGTAGATCACGGTCACGTCGCGATGGCACTGGAGAATGCTCGCGGGTACCTTCGGGGTTACGGGACCGTTCATGAATTTGTCAACGATGTCCTTTTTGCCTTCACCGTTGGCTACGAGGATGATCTTCTTTGCCTGCATGATCGCCCACATGCCCATCGTGATGGCCTTTGTGGGAACCTCGTCGCGGCTCGCGAAGTAGCGTGCGTTCGCGTCGATAGTCATGTCATCGAGCTCAACCTCATGGGTCGCTGCGTAGAAAACCTCATCGGGCTCGTTGAATCCGATATGTCCGTCATGTCCGATGCCGAGCAGCTGGATGTCGGTGCCGCCGAGCGAAGCAACGAGCTCGTCATAGCGTGCGCCCTCCTTTGAAGGATCGGCTGCCTTGCCGTTGGGAACGTTGGTGTTGTTCTTGTCAATGTTGACATGATCGAACAGATTGTGGTTCATGAAATAGCGGTAGCTCTGGTCGCTGCTGCCGTCCAGGCCGATGTACTCGTCCAGGTTGACGGTCTTGACCTTTGAGAAATCAAGCTCTCCCGCCTCATACTTTTTGATCAGCT
>JAGCSS010000340.1 GCA_017964055.1 Lachnospiraceae bacterium | reverse complement strand
GATCTCATTGACCGCGTCCGCGACGAGAACCAGCTCGCGTTTCGCGTTATCTGTGAAAACAATGTCGTTTGCGGTATTGTAGGCAGCTACATCCGAAAGCTTTACGCAGTGGTCGCCGATACGCTCGAAGTCCATGATCGAATGCAGGATCTTCGTAGCTTCCTTACGTTCTTCGGAGCGGAGGTTACAGCCCGTGACTTTGACCATGTAGTCGCTCAGCTTGGTTTCGGCCTTGTCGAGGAATGCCTCATTTTCATTGATGTCCTCGATGGTGTGCTCGTCATAGTGGTCGAGCATCTGTATGCAGAGACCATAGTTTTCTACTGCGGTAGAACCCATGTTATTGATAACGCGGGTGCACTGATCGAGCGCAACGGTGGGAGTATTCAACAGCATGTCGTTGAGTGCGAGCAGTGATTCGTCCATCTTTGACGGCGCTTCGTCGGGCAGTATCTTTTTCGCGGCTTTTGCAAGGAGCGAGCAGAACGGGATGAAGAATACCGCGATGGCGAGATTGTAGATCGTGTTCAGGTTAGCGATCGATCCGCGCGTCATGATCTTGTCCCAGGTGATCAGACCTAAGGGCGAGAGCACCAGATAGATGAGAGCCAGACCCAGCAAACTGCCGACAACGCTCAGGATCAGCTGTGAGAGCGTTACCTGCTGTGCCTCGCGCTTGATGCCGATGCTGGCCAGCACGATGGGAGTGATCTTACCGATGCTGATACCGATGATCATCGGGGCTGCGACCGCAAAGGAGATCGTGCCTGTCGCCGCGGCGAGTGTCTGCAGGATACCGACCGAAGCCGAGGAGCTCTGGAGTATCGAGGAAAGCAGGATACCGAGCAGCAGTCCGACGAGCGGATTTGAGAATGTCGTGAATACGTGGCTGAAGGACTCAGAGCTGGACAGCGGTCCGAGCGCCGATTCCATCGTGCTCATTCCGAAAAAGAGAATACCGAAGCCCATCAGACAGGAGGCGACGTTGTTCGCCTTTTTCTTTTTGCTCATCAGCATGATGAATGCGCCGATACCGATCAGGAGCGGAGCAAAAGCGGTGGGTTTAAGCAGAGATATGATGGAACTGCCGGAACCTGAGATATCCGCCAGACGGAGGATCTGACCGGTTACGGTGGTACCGATATCGGCTCCGAGGAGAACCGGTATAGTCTGCGCGAGGCTCATGATGCCTGCGTTTACGAAGCCGACCAGCATGATCGTGGTCGCGGAAGAACTCTGTATCGCGGCAGTGACAAAAGCTCCGAGCAGAAGACCTTTGACACGGTTTTTGGTGAGTTTTTCGAGAGTTTTTTCGAGTTTGGACCCGGCCATGCGCTCGAGAGATGCGCCGAGATATTTCATTCCGAAGAGGAAGAGACCGATTCCGCCGAGTAACTGTAAGTAATCAAAAATGTCCATAGTGATGTGTGATACTCCTTAGGGTACGAAGCGCCCCAAAACTGTAAATGCCGATTTTTAACCAACTACACTATAATTCAAACCACTCAATAATGCAAGCAAAAACGGCATTTATAGGCCACGACAAAAAATAATAAAGTCAGGTTGAATTCGGAGAGTGAGTTTCATATAATCATATAGGATGGGTCATAATGATCCGCGAAACACTTCGAGAGAACGGGAAAAGGAAGGCAAACAAGTATGAGCCGTGTAGGTTTTGACAATGACAAGTACCTGAAGATGCAGTCGGAGCACATCCTGGAGAGGATCAACAGCTTCGGAGGCAAGCTTCATCTGGAGTTCGGGGGCAAGCTCTTCGATGATTTCCACGCATCGCGCGTTTTGCCCGGTTTTGAGCCTGACAGTAAGATCAGGATGCTGGCGAAGATGAAGGACGACGCCGAGATAGTCATCGTCATCAACGCGGGCGACATCGAAAAGGCAAAGGTCAGAGGGGATCTCGGAATCACCTATGATATGGACGTGCTGAGACTCATTGACGCATTCAGGGGCTACGGGCTCTATGTCGGCAGCGTGGTACTGACTCATTTCGCGGGACAGCCCAGCGCCGAGAAATATCAGGAGAAGCTGGAAGGCCTCGGACTCCGTGTCTACAGGCATTACATCATTCCCGGATATCCCGCGAATATTCCTCTTATCGTCAGCGATGAGGGCTTCGGCAAAAACGATTATATCGAAACGGAGAGACCTCTGGTCGTAGTTACCGCACCGGGCCCCGGCAGCGGCAAGATGGCGACCTGCCTTTCGCAGCTCTATCACGAGAACAAGCGCGGCATCAAAGCCGGCTACGCAAAATTCGAGACATTCCCTATCTGGAACCTTCCCTTAAAACACCCTGTTAATCTCGCTTATGAGGCGGCGACGGCTGACTTAAACGATGTTAACATGATCGATCCTTTCCACCTTGAAGCATACGGAAAAACAACCGTTAACTATAACCGCGATGTTGAGGTATTCCCCGTACTGAATGCCATGTTCGAGACCATTCTCGGCGAGTCGCCCTACAAGTCTCCTACGGACATGGGCGTAAATATGGCGGGCAACTGCATCATCGATGATGACTATGTCCGCGCAGCCGCTCACAACGAGATCATCCGCCGCTATTACAACACGCTCTGTCAGGCATTCCAGGGCAATGCGACACCCGCCGAAGTCCTCAAGATCGAGATGATCATGAAGCAGGCGGGCGTGACCGTCGACTCGCGTCCCGTCATCGCCGCAGCCAATAAAAAGGCGGCCGAGACAGGCGCTCCCGCAACCGCGATGGTACTCCCCGACGGCAGGATCGTAACGGGCAAGACCACTCCCCTTCTCG
>JAGCSS010000339.1 GCA_017964055.1 Lachnospiraceae bacterium | reverse complement strand
TCTGAACGCCCTAAATTATGAAAAGCGCAGCTTTCCGGTTTCAATAAAAGTTGAGGATACGGCCGGACCGCAGATCATCGGTATTCGTGCGGCATCGCTCAAGGATATGTACATGCCGGGTGCAGAGGCCAGGATCGCGGTCTATGCCGTTTACGAAGACGGAGAAGAGAGCATAGACCCGGACGAATGCTGGGATACCTTTGACAGTAATGTTGTCGGGGAACAACTGGTGTATGTGGGTTTTGAAGGCCATATAACCACTCTTGTGATGTATGTGAAAGATGACGGTTCGGGTGGGACTACTGTTCCCGAAGAGGAGGAAGAAATACATATCACTCCAGCTCCGGCAGACAGTGAAGACTACGGAAACCATGGCGGCGGCGCTGCAGACACGGGTGAAACCAACGGAGAGAATAACGGATCGGAATCTTTACCTGAAGGAACCGGGGAGATAATTCGCGCTTCATACGAGGAAATGCTCGGCAGCGAAGAAATACTCGGTCTCCTGACCGCCGCAGGCCGCATAGATCTGGAGGACGGAGATTCTTTCAGCATCACGGTCACGGTTGAAAGCGGGAAGCGCAGCGGTTTTTCGGGATTGTTCCGGCGAACCGAAGAAAGAAAATACATATCGGGGACGGTGATCGGATGAATGAGGATATCAGACAGATACTGATCATGACAGTGGCGGGAATACTGTTTTGTCTGGCGGTAACACTATTGCTGCTGGAACTGAAAGCCGTATCAAACATCGAAAAAGCGGCTGTTGTACGAAATAACGCGTTTTGGGAGGAGGAGATCCGCGAATGATGCAGGGAGTGGGATGGAAACTTATAGCAGAGACTTTTTTGGGGATCGCTGCCGGCATAGTGTTAACGGTTCCGGTTCATGAGATCGGGCATTTTCTGGGAGGCCTGATGACCGGCTATCGTTTTTCTTCGATAGGTATACTCGGTCTGTATCTGTGCAAAGATGACGACGGGTTCAAGATCAAGAAGAGAAAGGATGCGCCTATCGGACAGTGTATCATGTATCCGGACAGTCCGAAGAGAACACCCGTAATGCTGGTAGCGGGCGGTATATTGGCAAATCTGGCGGTGGGAGCACTGCTCATACGCATCGGAGTCGGCGCGGATGATCTGGACAAAACAGCGCTTCTTCTGAGCGCGGGAGGGATAATGGCCGCACTCGGAATGCTTAACGCTATTCCGTTTTCGAGAACCAACGATGCGTCAACCTTCAGAGAGATAGTTTGCTTTGAAGGAGCGGGAAAGCTGTATAACAGATTAATGTGCGTGTATACGGAACTGGAGAACGGGAAAATGCCGGCAGGACTGAGTTCCGGCAATCTTAAGCTCGGAGTGGATATCGGAAAAGGCAGGGTCAGGATCGATTCCGGCCATTTTCTGGGATGCACGATCGCGGAGGAGCTTTTATACTACCGACGGTTAAAGGAAACGGAACTGACAGGCGAGAGCGGAGCAATACCCAGGGAGGAATCCGTATATGACTTCTGAACCGCTCGGAATGCTGGCAGATATAGCGGCTGCCATAGTGATCATGTTTATCCTCCCTTTGTTGTGCGTGACGGGAATGAGTGAGAGGCTGACAGACCGTTATCTGCGCGGAACTGCCGAATAGTTTGTGGAAGCGGTCTGTGCCCGCGGGTATATCGATGAAGGCCTGTACGAGGCTTTCATATCACGGATAGCCGGTGTGGGAGGCGGCAGACAGATCGGGATCACAGAGACGGTTCCGCGATATGAGCCGATATATGTGGGCGATGTTTTTACAGGTGAGATATCGGAATTTGACGAGATAAGAGGGACGGAAGAAATACTCGCTGGAATCTATTCGGAGAACGGATACGACTGCGCTGCGGATGCGGGGATATGTGTTGAGATATATGACGGGAAAACCGGGCTTGTCAGATGCTGCGGAATCGTAAAAGGACGGGCAGAGCGATGAGGATATATCATTTTACGCTGATCTTTGCTGTTTTCGCCGTAATGATGCTGTCAATGGCCGCTTTTTCGATCGAAGAGGCGCTCGATGATGATATGCGCCGGGAGAACCTCGGTCTTTTGCTGGACAGGGCATCCGAAAGTGCTGCGGATATCCTGAAGGAAGCTCATGTTTCCGGAGTGTATGGGCTAAGAGACCTGGCAGTCGATGCTTTTTACGATTCTCTGGCCGCGGGACTGGGGCTGGCGGACGGTACGCCTGCCCGTACGATGCTGCGGCTATACGTGCCTGTAATAGTTGTCACTGACGGTGATGTTATGTATGTCTGCCATGACGAATACGAAAGCGCTCCCAACGGATATGAAGTGCTGGAAAGGAAATGGAGCGATGCCATAGACAGAGATGCATCAGCCCTCGAAGAGACACTTGAGTATTACTGCTGCAGACACAATATAGTTGCCGAACGGGCCGGGATCACATATAGCTTTAATATTCCGGAAACGGAGGGCGGAATGTATCTGCGCAGCGGTGAAGGAGCGGGATTCTTCGTTCTGTTCCAGGGATATCCTTCGGAACGGGCAGACGGGAAGACCTATAACTTCAGTTCGTTTGCCGGGACCGGGATCGACGATGCCGACCGGTTTTTTATTAATGTAGAGGGTGAAGGCTATGCATCGGAAAGATTCTTTCACAGAGAGGGCTGCGGATTTCTGTCTGAAGAGAGCATAATGTTCGGATCAAAAAAGAAATGTGCATTATACGGTGCATATGAATGCCCTGAATGCGGTGATTGAATTGCATGCGGATTTGTCCCCGACGAAGCTGCGGATGCATGAAAGGAAAGGTTTGTATGATGAAAAAAATGACTGCGGCGGGGATGTTGGCGGTTCTGCTGATCTCGCTTTTGTTGCCTGCCGGGAAGACTGAGGCCGCGTCAGGTAAGGTAACTGTTCGCGATTTTATCGAAATGCTTGAAGGCGCGGATAAGCGGATCAGTATCAAAACTAATATGAAATCAGGGAAAAGACTGATCATGCAGGACGCCTGCGTGCTGTTGGTTAAGGCATATGAGAGCCTGTATGGGAAAAGAGTCTCAAAAAAAGAAACGGATCTTATTATACAAAACAGGATATATGAATCCGGAAAGATATCTTCCAAAAGAGTCAGATGGATCGCAAAGGCGTACGCCTACGGGCTTGTGG
>JAGCSS010000338.1 GCA_017964055.1 Lachnospiraceae bacterium | reverse complement strand
CGGACGGAATCTGGCTCTGATCGAAGAGCGGATTTGCGCCGCCTGCAAACGCGCGGGGCGTTCGCGTGATGAGGTCACGCTGATAGCCGTCAGCAAGATGAACCCTGCGGAGGCCGTGATCGCAGCGCACGAATGCGGCATCGATACCTTCGGAGAGAATAAGGTTCAGGAGCTCTGCGGGAAGCTTGAAGTGATCGATACGCCGCTCAAATGGCATCTGATCGGGCATCTTCAGACCAATAAGGTTAAATATATAGCAGGCCAAGTCGCAATGATACATTCGGTCGACTCGCTGAAGCTGGCCGAGGTCATCGATAAAGAGTCGGAAAAAGCCGGAGTTGTGACCGACATCCTGCTCGAGATCAATATAGCGGGAGAGGAGTCAAAGTACGGTATCGCGCCTTCCGAAACCGAGGATCTGGCGCGCAGGATATCGGCCTTGAAATACGTCAGGATATGCGGGTTGATGACCGTTGCGCCCGAGACGGATGAGCCCGAAACCAACCGTCCTTATTTTCGCCAAATGCGGGAATTAAGTGTTGACATAGCTTCTAAAAACATCGATAATATTTTTATGAATGTGCTTTCCATGGGCATGACGGGGGATTTTGAGATCGCTGTTGAGGAAGGCGCTACTCATATCAGGGTAGGTACCGGTATATTCGGTGCCAGAGATTATTCTAAGTAAGGGGCTGTAATATGGCTAATTTCTTTAAACAACTTTTGGATACACTGAAGCTTCAGGACGATGACGAGTCCTTTGCCGCATACGAGAATTCGGTTAATTCAAAGCGCAGGGCAGTTGAGGCTCCCTCATCCGGAAAGAGCGATTTTTCATCGAAGAGATCGTCTTCTTCGGCATCGGCACCGGCTTCTTCTTCCAGACCCGCTGCTTCCACCGGAGACGGCACTCAGGTTAAAAAGGCCCATTCGGCCAGCAATTACGGCACTTCCACTTATATCGAGAGCCGCAACAACAGCAAGACGCTCCGTATGGAGAGACCCGAGGGCAGTAAGGTCGTTCCCATCAAGACCACACGCGACGGTCTTGAGGTTTGCGTTATGAAGCCCAAGAATTTCGAAGATTCCCAGGATATCTGCGATGTCCTGCTTTCAAACTGTGTTGCGATCGTTAATCTTGAGGATAATGACATCGTTGTTTCACAGCGTATCATGGATTTCATTTCCGGTGCCGTATATTCGGTAAACGGCAAGCTTTTCCAGATCTCCGATCTGATCTTTATCGCAGCGCCCGGTACTGTTGATGTTTCCGGCGATTATAACGACATTCTGGCCCAGACCGGCTACGATGTTCCGCTGCTCAGCAAATCCATGTGATATCATGTAAGTTCAGAGGGGGGCTTCATGTATGGTAACACCTGTAGAGATACAGAATAAATCGTTTAAATCCGGCGGACTCGGATACGATAAAAGAGATGTTGACAATTTCATGCGCGATATACTTAACTCCTACGAGGAGCTGTATCGCCAGAATATGGAACTGAAGGACAGGGTTTCGGTGCTCAACGAGGGCATCCAGTACTATAAGACCATCGAGAAAACCCTTCAGAAGGCTCTGGTGCTCGCGGAGAAGACCGCTGAGGAGACCAGGAACAACGCAGCCAAGGAAGCCAAGCGCATAGAGAAGGAAGCCACAACAAAGGCCAATATCATGCTGGCGGACGCGAAGAACGAGCTGGAGCTGCTCCATCAGCAGACCATCACTCTGATCCAGCAGTACGAGAAATATAAGCTTCAGTTCAAGAATCTGGCCAACGCTCAGATCGAGATGCTTTCTTCAGACGCGTTCAGCATCAATATACAGAACCTCGATGCTTTTGTGAGCAATCCGCTTTCATTTGATGCTTCGATGGGCAACTCCAAGAAGCAGGAAGCGGCGCCTGCGCCCGAGAGCGTAAAGGAAGAGCAGTCATCCGGACATCTTTCGGATGAGGATTCGGAGGCTGAGTTCGATTTTTCGGATTATGACCTGGAGGGTCAGGAAGAGTTTGATTTTGTCGACCTGAACGACAACGATTGATTTTAACGGGTCCGCGGTTTTTATCGTGGACCTTTTATCATTATTACGGAGGTTTTATCGATGAAAAAGAGATATATCGTCGATATCATATTGCTGGCCGCAGCCGGAGTGCTGATATGGCTCGACCAGTTCACAAAGGCCATGGCTGTGAGGCATCTTGCGGACGGACCGTTTGTGATATGGGACGGTGTGCTGAAATTCGTATCACACACCAATTCCGGCGCCGTATGGGGGATACTGAGCGGGAAGACGATGTTCCTTGCGGTTTTTACCCTCATAGTGCTCGGCCTGATACTCTACATGTTCTTTAAGATAGACTGGCAGTATAAGAGACTGCGCGCGATGAAGCTGATCCTTATGTTTGTGACCGCAGGCGCGATAGGCAACCTGATCGACCGTCTGGCACTCGGATACGTGATCGATTTTATCTATTTCGAGCTGATCGACTTCCCTGTGTTCAATGTCGCTGACATATACATCACGGTTTCGATGATAGTGCTCCTGCTGCTGGTATTATTCTTATACAAGGACGAGGATTACAATCTTATATGGCCAAAGAAATCTCAATCGTCTGCGACGGATTCACCGACGGACTCAGAATAGACAAATTCCTTTCCGAAAACTGCGCAGAGCTTTCGCGCAGCTACATACAGAAGCTTATCGCGCAGGGACTGGTCACGGTCGGCTCTGAGCCGGTCAAGGCTTCGTTTAAGGTGACGGACGGGGATGAGATCGTATTTACCGTGCCCGACAATACCGTGCCGGACATCGTACCCGAGGATATCCCGCTCGATATTTTCTACGAGGATTCGGATATCCTGATCGTCAATAAGCCAAAGGGCATGGTCGTGCATCCGGCGTCGGGCGTATTCTCCGGGACTCTTGTCAATGCTCTGATGTTTCACTGCGCGGGCGAACTCTCGGGCATAAACGGTGTCGAAAGGCCGGGCATCGTGCACAGGATCGATAAGGATACGACGGGGCTGCTCGTTGTATGCAAAAATGATAAGGCTCACAAACATGTGGCAGAGCAGCTAAAGGAACATTCGGTCACGAGGCGTTATGAGGCGATATGCATCGGCTCGTTAAAGGACGACGAGGGCGTGATAGACGCTCCGATCGGCAGGAACCCCAACGACCGCAAGAAAATGGCGATAAACCGCGTAAACGGCAAGGATGCCGTTACACATTACAGGGTGCTCGAGCGGCTGAACGGCTATACGCATATTGAGTGCAGGCTGGAGACAGGACGCACGCATCAGATCAGGGTACATATGGCATCGATCGGGCATCCGCTGCTCGGTGATACGGTATACGGAGGCGAGAGACCGGGTTTTGATACCGAGGGACAGTGCCTGCATGCCGGGATACTGGGGCTCATACATCCCACTACAGGTGAGTATATGGAGTTTAAGGCGGAGCTGCCGCAGTATTTTAAGGAGCTGCTGGAGAAACTTAAGAGATAGATCGTGCAGACGGAAGAACAGTTCCCCTTGTCTGTCAAAACCGGTTAAGGAAGCAACTTATGAAAAGAAAGATCACTTCAGAACTGAATAAGTATATCGACAGCGGCGCTTCTGCGCCGCTTCTTGTACTGGGTCCGCGCGGCGTCGGAAAGACTTATGCGGTCTGTGAATGGGCAGAGAGCAGACGGGAGAGGAGCATTTATGTTAATCTCGAAACGGATGCCTCGGCCAGGCTTTTCTTCGAACAAAACAGTTTTGACTCTATAAAGGATGCGGTTTACGCTTTTTTACGGCTCGATGAAGGCACTGATCCGGGGGATATACTGCTCATATTGGATGAGATACAGGCATGCGGGAGCTTATGCGAGCTGTTTAAAGCCGCATATAGCCCGTTTGGGATAAAGATATGCTGTATTTCATCTTTTGCGCGGCAGAGCCTTATTTCGGCCTTTTATTGCGTTTTTGCGGCACCTATGGAGTTTGACGAGTTCCTGGAGGGTACCGGGAAAGAATGGTACAGCGAGCTGATCAAGGGTCATTTCGAGAAAAAAAGGCCGATCCCTCAGCTGCTGCACAACGAGCTGCTCGAGATGTGGGACGATTATCTGCGCATCGGCGGTATGCCCGAGGCGGTTCTTGAATATGTGGCAGACAATGAATCGGTAAATATCGATGAGCGTCAGCGCAGATGCCTGAGAGCTGTAAACGATGATATATTGACTTACGGCGACTCCAGGATGAAGGATGTACTGGATGTGCTGCCGGAGCATATGGCGATCGGCAGGAGACGGTTTACTCTGAATCTGATCAGACGCGGAGTGACCTCTGCCATGTACCGTGACGCGATCGAAACTTTGACTGCGAACAGGATCGTTTTTAAGAGCAGCAGACTCGGACATGAAGATTCCTTCGGATTGACATTATTTGACTGCGGATTGGCGGGATATATGCTCCGCAGCACCCATGAGATAGCTGTAGAACGACTCGAATACCAGCAGATGTGCACGTATCTGGCGGCATGCTTCGGACAGGATCACGATCTGTTTTACTTCGAATCCGAGACCGGAGCGAAAGCGGATTTACTTTACAAAACCGAAGCGGGATTTGTGCCCGCGGAATTCGGAACGGGCAGAAGCCGGAGAGGAAAGAGCCTTTCAAAGATCGTTGAGATCTGTGAAATAGCATATATTGTGTCTGTCGGGAGAGACAACTACAAATTAGAGAATGAGGTTCTGAAAATCCCGATGTATTCGGCTTTTCTATTGGCATAGTATGGCCTGTCTACGAACGTAGAATTGCGAAAATTCGTCAATTTACCTGTTGACAAATTCTTTCTATGGCTATAGAATAGTCTATGTCACAGCTCTGCTACAGTTGTAGTAGAGACACAATATAATGTATATGGTGCATATATGGGCGAGATAAGATTACATGAGGGTGAACTCAATGTCATGGAGCTGCTCTGGTCTAATAAGATGCTGGCAGCGAAGGACATTGCAAAGATCATAAAAGAATATATCGGCTGGGAGAAGAACACTTCCTATACGGTCATCAAGAGACTGATAGACAAAGGAGCCATTGAGAGGATCGAACCCGGTTTCTATTGCAAGGCACTTGTTACCAAGCCTCAGATCCGCGTTATCGAGACCAACGCTTTACTTGAGAAATTGTTTGACGGTTCTTTTTCCAACTTATTTGATGAGTATCTGAGGTCACACAGACTGAGCGCGACCGAGATACATGAGCTCGAGCACATGCTCGCTACTTACAGATAATTACGTTCGAAATAAATGGTGGAGAACGGGGTTTTGTTTTATGGAGGCAGAATGCACATCCGATGGGATGTGCATTTCTGTGTCATAGGAGGTAAAAATGGCTAATTTTACCGAGAAGGCGATAAAGGAATCCTTTATAAAGCTTCTGAATGAGCGCGCGCTTGACAGGATCACGGTAAAGGATATAGTCGAGGACTGCGGGATAAACAGGAATTCATTCTATTATCATTTCCAGGATGTTCCGACTCTGCTCGGACAGATAGTCCGCGAGCAGGCAGATCTGGTGATCACGGAATATCCGACGGTAGATTCGCTCGAAGCTGCCATGGAGGCCGTTATCAGCTTTGCCCTGAGTAATAAAAACGCGGTGTTGCATATATTTAATTCGGTAAGCCGCGACATCCTTGAAAAAAACCTGTCGGATCTGTGTGAGGACGTGATCGGAAAATATGTGGATTCGATCATTTCCGACATGAAATACACAGAGGATGATCGCAGGATCATTGTCGGCTTCTTAAAATGCGAGTTTTTCGGCGTTACGGTCGACTGGATAAACGGAGGAATGAAAGAGGACCTGATGAGTGACAGCAGGCGTTTCTTTGAAATGATGCCTGAGCTGCTGAAAGGGGCCTTAAAGATAACCGAAGCTCTCGGGAAATAATGGATATGGTTCCTGCGTAAGATAACTATCTTTAAACCACAAAAAAGAATTACATAAAACCAGAATTTGGGCAGAACCCGAAATGTGTCTGAAAACCGGACACAGAAGCGGGTTCTGTCTTTTTTTATGCCAATTTATGCCCGCTGCCCAAAATCATGACAGTGCGGCATTTCTGTCCGTTTTATTATTCCCGCTGCGGCGTTATCATGGCCTCAACAAAGAACAAAGGAGGCGTAAAGCTTATGCGTTCGACGTTTTCTATGAGGACCGCAAAGGTCGGCTATATCATCAGTTCGTGTCTGTTCTGTGCTTTCGGACTGATACTGATATTCTTCCCGGAGATATCGTTATCGCTGATCGGAACACTGATAGGATGCGCAATGATACTTTTCGGTGTGTTCAAGATAATCGGTTACTTCTCAAAGGATCTGTTCCGGCTGGCGTTCCAGTATGATCTGGCCTTCGGCATATTGCTCGGAGTGCTCGGAACGATCATCCTGATAAGACCGGAAATGATGATGAACTTCCTGTGCGTCGCGCTCGGCATCGCGATACTGGCCGACGGTCTGTTTAAGGTTCAGATAGCTGTTGATTCGAAGACCTTCGGAATAGGCCGCTGGTGGCTGATCATGATAGCGGCGCTGCTCACGGGATGCATCGGTCTGGCACTGATATTCAGGCCTGCGGACGCCGCGCTTGCGATCACCGCGATGCTGGGCATCGCATTGCTGCTGGACGGCATAATGAGCCTGATAACGGTACTTACGACTGTAAAGATCATCAGGAATCAGCAGCCCGATGTCGTGGAAGTAAAATACAGAGAGATCATGTAAATGCATTTTAATGAAAAGGAGAGATAGAAATGAAATTCGGCAAAGCTGTGGTTAAGCTGCGTGTTCCGATGCTGATCCTCGCGATCCTTCTTCTGATCCCGTCAGTCATCGGAATGGCTAAAACCAGGATTAACTACGATATGCTGACTTACCTGCCGTCAGATATCGATACGGTAAAAGGACAGGACCTCCTGATGGAGGACTTCGGCAAAGGCGCGTTCTCGCTGGTCATGGTTGAGAACATGGAGCCGAAGGATGTCTCGAAGCTCGCGGATCAAATCAGAGGCGTGGATCATGTGGCAACGGTACTCTGGTACGATTCGGTGATGGATGTGAACATCCCGATCGAGATGCTTCCCGATAATGTCTACGAGGCGTTCAACAAAGACAACGCAACGATGCTCGCGATATTCTTTGACAGCGCGACATCGGATGATGTAACGATGGACGCGATCAGGGACATCAGAAGGATCTGCAATAAGGACTGCTATATTTCAGGCATGTCCGCTCTGGTCACCGACCTTAAAGACCTCTGTGAGAAAGAGGAGCCCATTTATGTCGGACTCGCCGTTGTATGCGCTCTGGCGGCAATGATGATACTGCTCGACGGATGGCTGGTGCCTTTTGTATTCCTTGCGAGCATCGGCATGGCGATCCTTTACAACATGGGTACGAACTACTTCTTCGGTGAGATCTCATATATCACAAAAGCGATATCGGCGGTGCTTCAGCTGGCCGTAACCATGGATTACTCGATATTCCTCTGGAACAGCTACAACGAGAAACGTGAGACGATAGCGGATAAGAACGAAGCGATGGCCACAGCCATCAGGGATACGTTGACATCGGTCATCGGCAGCTCGATAACAACCGTAGCCGGCTTCATAGCCCTCTGCTTCATGAGCTTCACGATGGGACGAGACCTCGGCATAGTAATGGCAAAGGGTGTGCTGCTCGGTGTGATCGGCTGTGTTACGACACTTCCCGCACTGATACTCGTTCTGGACAAGCCGCTGCAGAAGACCAGGCACAGATCTATCATTCCGAAGCCCGAAGGCTTCTCGGAAAAACTGCTGAAGGTATTCCCCGTGATGCTGATAATCTTCGCGATCCTTATCGTGCCCGGATATTACGGGTATTCAAAGACCAATTCGGAGGTCTATTACGATATGGGCAAATGCCTTCCTTCCGATATGGATTTCGTGACCGCGCAGAAGAGGCTTGAAGAAAAATTCGGCGTAGCGTCAACACATATGGTACTCGTTAATGCGGATACTCCATCCGATGATGTCAGGAGTATGCTGAAGGAGATGGAGCAGGTCGAGGGCGTACAGTACGCGGTTGGCCTTGAATCCGTGCTCGGCGCGGGTGTTCCGGCAGAGATCCTGCCCGATTCGATCACTGAGCTGGTCAAGAGCGACAATTGGGAACTGCTTATAATCAACTCTGAATATCCGGCAGCTTCGGACAACGTAAATACCCAGATAGACAAGCTGAACACCATACTCAAGAAATACGATGAAGGCGGAATGCTGATCGGCGAAGCGCCCTGCATGAAGGATATGATCGAGATAACCGACAAGGATTTCGCGACAGTCAACATCATTTCGATCGCGGCTATATTCGTGATCATCCTGTTGGTTGAAAAGAGCATCACGCTGCCGGTCATCCTGATCGCAGTCATCGAACTTGCGATATTCATCAACCTGGGACTTACCCATTATCTCGGAGGAACGCTGCCTTTTATCGCACCGATCTGCATCAGCACGATCCAGCTCGGAGCCACGGTTGACTATGCGATACTCACAACTACCAGATATAAGCAGGAGAGGATCGCGGGAAGCGCAAAGCGCGAGGCAGTAAAGAAGTCGCTTTCGGCATCGATCCCTTCGATCATCGTCAGCGGCATGGGCTTGTTTACCGCAACGGTAGGCGTAGCGATCTATTCGGATATCGACATCATCAGCTCAATGTGCATGCTGATGGCAAGAGGAGCTCTTATCAGTATGGCGGCCGTTATCCTGTTCCTGCCCGCATTGCTCATGCTCTGCGATAAGGTTATAGCTGTAACGACTCTCGACATGCTGCCGGTGGCAAAGCGTGAGAACGAGCATAAGATGAATATCCATCCGGCACATGTATAACGGATCTATATAGGAGGCATATCATGAAAAGAAATTATGTAAAGGCATTGG
>JAGCSS010000337.1 GCA_017964055.1 Lachnospiraceae bacterium | reverse complement strand
TGAGCCGATTCGTTCTGAACGTTGTTGCTCTCAACCAGTGAAAGAATGGCGGATGCCACATCCTCCATCTCCTTGGTGAGATTGGAGATAAGATTGCTGATCTCCTCGGTAGCGGACTTGGTCTGCGATGCCAGATCCGAAATAGATGAAGCAACGACCGCGAATCCGCGTCCCGCTTCGCCTGCGCGCGCCGCCTCGATCGAAGCGTTGAGCGCCAGCATACTGGTCTGCGATGCTACCTTCTGGATCATCTGAACGATGGTCTCCATCTGGTCAGTGGAGCTCTTGAGCTCCTCGACCTCCTTGACCGCGCCGTTACCGGCTTCGTCGGAAAGCTTGGCCTGGTTGATGAGTTTTTCGATATTGCCTCTGCCTTCGCTGATCGCGTCGGCGGTATCCTTCGCATTGATGCCGATGTTCTTCGAAGCTTCGGCAACCTTTTCGATCTGTGCCTGTATCTCTTCGGTCTTTACCATCTGGGTCTGAACCGAATTGGCCGTCTCTAAAGTACCTGACTGAACCTCGTTCATCGAAGTCATCGTCTCGGCGCTCGATGCGGAAAGCTGTTCCATCTTGCCCGAAACAACCGCAACCTCATCTGCCATCTTGTCGGAAACCTCTGATATCTGCCTCAGCATCTCGGAAGTCTTTGCACTCGATTCATTGACTGCTTTGACCTTTTCCTCGGTCAGCCGGACAATGAACACGTTGCACAGATAGTTAAACGTAGCTACAAGCACGGTAGCCGCTATCTCTATCTCAAGAGCTGCCATGGTCTCGTTGTTGAAGCCGACTCTCGAGGTATAGTAAAAGGCATGTACGATGGCTATTATCGCAACACCGATCGAAACGATCCTCGAATATGCCAGATCCACGAAAACCGTAACTACCATCAGCATGGGGAACGCATAGGTAAATACCATCTGCTCGGGGCTGACAAAACAGTTCACCAGATAGAATACGGCGTAACCAACACCTACGACATGTTTGATCAGCTGGGAATCGGGATCACGGTGATAGATGATATGCGCCGCGATCATGGGACCCAGATCAAGGACCATCAATATAAGGAACACCGGAAGCGTCTTGCTTCCTTTGACAAGCTCGAGCGTGTAGGCTGCGAACAGAACAAGCGTGATAACGGTAAAAAGCTTACGACAGAGGTTATTGGCCTTACGGGCATCAGACATATGGTGTCCTCCTTAATTCATTTAAAAAGAAATTACCACTTCAATACCTGCTTATTATACAATACCTCTTCGCTTTTGTAAACAATTTTATTGTTTTTTCACAAATTACAAAGTCTTGTTATTTGCTTAACGGATTCTTTTCCTGTAACCGCCTTATTCGAAACCAAAACCCTCGAACACGGGCCTACCCGAATACCTGCGGGCCTCGGCTTCTCCCCTGAGCACGCTGAGAGCAGCTTCTGCCATGGCCTCCTGCTCAACCTCGCCGGGATAGACTTCTATGGGCGCGATAAAACCGCAGCGATCCTTTACAAAATCGATGATATCGGAAAATCTTACCAGCCCGCCGGTAAGCAGTATCGCATCCACCTTTCCGCGAAGTACCGCGCTCATCGCTCCGATCGACTTGCAGAGCTGATAGCACATGGTATTCCAGATAAGAGTCGCGTGCCTGTCACCTTCCTCGACCATTTTATGTATCGTATCGGAATTCGAGGTCCCAAAATGGCTCACGAAACCGCCCGCACGCGAGAGCATGATGCGCAGATCGCCCGTAGTATGTCCGGCATCGATGAAATCGCAGATTTCGAGGATGGGGATGCTGCCGAGCCTCGTGGGAGTATAAGGTCCGTCTCCTCCCGCGCCCTCGGTGCTGTCCACCATTTTCCCGTGCTCATGCGCGGTGATCGTTATGCCGCCGTCGATATGGCATACGATGAAATTGCAGTCCTCGTACTTTTTGCCGAGCTTTGCCGCATGTATCTGCGCTATGCCCTTCTGGTTCAGCACGTGAGTCTGCGGCTTGCGGTATACGCCCTTGATGCCCGTGGGTCTCGCATAATCGCAGAGCTCATCGACATTCGTGGGGTTGAGCGTGAACATCCTGCCGCCGTATTCGGTGCAGAGCTCGTAGGCTATCATGACTCCGAGCTTTGCGGGATGATTGCTGCCGCCGACCGCTTTTTTCGTATCGTTGTACAGCCTCTCATCGATCTCGGTAACGCCTGCGGGCTGCGAATAGGCACTGCCTCCGCGGCCGACGAACACATCTATCTCGGACGGAGATGTTCCGTGCTCGGCAAGAAAATCAAGAATGACTTTTTTCCTGAATTCGGTCTGGTCGTTTACATGCGGGAATTTGAGCAGCTCGGGAGCGTCATGGAAAAGGCTCTCGGTATAAACATTTTTGTCGTCCTCGAAAAGGCTGATCTTGGTCGAGGTCGATCCTGGATTGATAACTAGTATTTTATAAGACATTTTTTCCTTCCTGCGGCTCCGTGGGAGCGCAATACCTTTATATTTATCCGTTCACGCGCGGATGACCGCGGTCAGTATCGAATTGTATTTGTTCTCGGGCGTGTCGGAACGCGAGGTCATGACAACGGGTACATCGGTTCCGATGATATTGCTGGAAGAAACCGTGTTCATCATGTAAATGACCGCTTTCAGCATCAGATTACCCGAATCAAGGTCGGGAAGCAGAAGGATATCCGCGCATCCGGCAACCTCGCTCTCGATGCCCTTATGCTTGGCCGATTCCAGTGAGATCGCGTTGTCGAGCGCAAGCGGTCCGTCCACTATGCAGTCCTTTATCTGTCCGCGTCTGCCCGCAACGGCGAGCATGGCCGCATCGATAGTCGAAGGGATCTTGGGATTAACGATCTCAACGGGTGTGATGACAGCAACCTTCGGGAGCTCGCAGCCGAGCGCCTTGACGAATTTGACAGAATTGTTGATGATCCTGATCTTCTCATTATAATCGGGAGCGATTACCACAGCGCAGTCCGTCGCGGTGATCAGCCTGTTGTCGTACTCAAAGACCGTGGCCTCGGTCAGCATGCCTTTTTCGGGAAGAAAACCGTAGCTCTTATCAAGGATCGCACGGAGATAATCACCGGACTGCATCAGGCCCTTCATCGGCATGTCCGCCTTACCGTCCCTGACTCTCTCGCAGACGATCCTGATCGCCTTCAGCGGATCGGGCTCGTCGGTGATCTCATAGTCCCCGGGGTTCTCACCCATCTCTTTAAGCAGTTCTTTGGTCTTTTCGGCATCTCCGACCATCTGGGACTCTATGA
>JAGCSS010000336.1 GCA_017964055.1 Lachnospiraceae bacterium | reverse complement strand
GTCCGAGCGCAAATCTCTTTTCCGGACCCTCAAGCCACATGATATCGATATAATCTGGGATAAACACGGTTATCCAGCAGTTGCCCCTGCCCCACAGGGCTACCGCGAAATGCCCTCTGTCGATAAAGCTCCAGCCGTGATACCACAGCCCCGTAAAGCTGTCGTAGAGATACTTCGCGTGCAGCATAACCTGATATTTTGCCTCATCGAGATAATCCTGCCTGCCCGTCATCCTGCCGTATTTGCTCAGGAACAGCACCGTCATGATCAGCGTGTCGTCCCAGAGCTGCTGATCGTTCTCGAGCTCGGCGTGTTCATGCTGTATGCCGCCCTCCTCGGTGCGCTTCATATCGTGCATGATCCACTCCGCCCATTCGTCCATGATCGCCCTGTATCGGTCATCGGGCCTTTTCTCATGGAGAAAAGCCATCGTGAGCAGCGGGCACACGGTGTTGACATTCTTGTCCGGAAGGCCGATCCCTATCCTGTCGTCAAACCACTCCGCGATCATGTCAAGGTAACGTTCATCACCGGTAAACTCATATATCTTGTGCAGTCCGTAGAGCCCTATCCCGTGCGTCCAGTCCCACGCGCCGAGACTTCTGGCCTCAGCGGGCGTACGCCCCAGGCTCTTTACCAGATTGTCGATGTATTTCTGATCGATGCTGTGCAGAAAACCATGCAGATTGGCGCAAACGGCCTCGAACACTTTTATATACTCTTCTCTCGTCATAGTCTTTTCTCCGATAGAGTGCGGTTTGCCTTTACGCTAAATATTATACACGTGTTAAATTTTGTTTGCAACTGTTTTTTGAGACAAGGAGCACGACCTAAGGCCGTGCTCCTTTTGTATTTTTACTCGTGTTTATTTATCTTCCCTGGGTTCGGAGAGCGATCCGCGTTCCACATATTCCGCAGGAAGCTCGATATGATTGACGACTTCCGCCCCCTCTATCAGATCTATCAGGGAATTGACCGCGGTGGACGCGATCTGCTCAAAATTGCAGCTCATGGTCGTAAGCCCCGGTGTCAGGTATTTCGACATGGGGATATCATCAAAACCGATGATGGAAACATCCCCGGGAATGTCATATCCCAGCTCCTTGAGCGCGTTCATCGCGCCGATCGCCATAATGTCGTTGGCCGCGAAGATGCCGGTGGGCTTTTTGCCTGTTTTGTCACCGAAGATACGCTTGGTCTCGTTATATGCCTTCTCTTCGTTGAAATCACAGTCGATCTCGGTCAGGGACTCGATCTCGTCCTTATGCTTCTGCAGAGCGGACATAACGCCCTCATGGCGCCTCATCGCGGGCAGACGGTGTCTGTTGCAGCCGATATAGAGTATCCTTTTGTGGCCGCGCTCTACGAGCTTTTCTATCGCGAAATATGCCGAGACCTGATCGTCCATATTTACCGCGACGGTATTCTTATACCGGGAATCACGCTCCTGGTTTACCAGCACGATAGGATAACCGTGCTTGCCTATGCGCTCGATATCCTCGTTGCCCGTGTTATAGCCGAGAAGGATAGCGCCGCGGATCAGCTTGCTGTTGAACAGGCGCTCGATCGATCTGACGTCCTTCTCGACGTCGGTCAGGCTCACCAGCGTCTTATAGCCGCGCTTCTGCGCGCTGTTTACCGCCAGATGTATGAGCTCGGTCGCAAAATGCGACGAAATGTTCTTGCTCGCGCCGGAATAGCTCTCCGAATAAGCCGATATCAGGCCGATGATCTGCTCCTCTTTTCCGACGAGGCTGCGCGCCTTTGAGTTGGGCTCAAAGTTGTACTCCTCGATATATTTCCTGATCTTTTCCTCGGTCTTCTGCGATACCCCGCCGACTCCGTTGATAACCTTCGAGAGTGTTACTCTGGACACACCGATTATTTTTGCCAGTTCTTCTGTCGTCATACGATCCTGCTCTCCGATCTCGTTTTAACAATCCTTTACAGTAAGAAAGTAAGGATATTCTACTATATCCGTCGCATTTTCGTCAAGCAAACTAACACGTGTTAACCCGTCAGTCAGTCGGTCGCCGGTAGAACTGTCCGATCACGCGGTCCGTTTTAATAACATTCACAAATGCGTCAGGATCCGCTTCCTTTACCGCACTGACTACACGCCCGGCTTCGGCGCGCGAGACTACCGAGTATACCACGGTGTGCTCGACATGCTTGTACGAACCCTCGCAGTCTATGATCGTGGCGCCATGGTGGCTCAGGTTCGATATCTGCTCGCTCACCTCATCGGGTTTGTTCGTAACGATGAACAGCGTCATCTGCTGGTATTTGCGGTAGAGCGTATGGATCGTCGCCGTAGACGTAAACTGGAATATGATCGAGTAAAGCGCCTTATCCGGGCTGAACAGCAGTCCTGCCGCGATAAGTATGCCCGCGTTGATCAGCAGCGTCACATTGAACGAATCGATCCCGCGCTTTTCCGAGAGATAGATCGCGACAAAATCCGTACCGCCGCTCGTAGCGTCCATCAGCAGGCAGATACTGATCGCCGTGCCGTTGATCAGACCTCCGAAGACACTGATCAGCAGCGTGTCCTGTGTGACCGAATAAGCCGGCATGAAGTCCGTCAGCAGGCTCGTAAGCAGGATAAAACCGCAGGACAGCAGTGTAAACCGTTTTCCGATATACCTGAACCCGATATAGATAGGGATCGAGTTGATCAGGATATTTATCAGTGTATATGGTACCGCGATCCCGAAGAACTTCGCGAATATCTCCTGTATGAGCAGCGTAAGGCCCGTAGCGCCTCCCGGGAGCAGACCCCCGGTATGTACAAAGGTATTGATGTTCAGAGCCATTATGCACGACGCTATGGCGATCACCAGGACCCTTACGCCCATGCGGTCACGCAGCCTGCCTATACCCGCTTCACTGCTTTTCAACTTAGTCATAATACTTAACCCTTTCGGTATTTAGGTACAAAAGCTGCCACACCATACAGGCGCGGCAGCTGTGTGCCAGTTATATTTTTTTATCTCATTCCCTTGTCATAAGGAATACCCTCTGCCTTGGGAGCTCTGGACTTCTTCGAGGTAAGGATCAGGACTATCATGGTTACCACGTAGGGCAGCATCAGATAGATGTACTCACTCGACTTAACGCTCCTGAAGCTCGGAAGGAAAGGAATACTGTCGCTGTATGATCCGATGATCTTGAACAGAGCGAAGAACAGCGAAGCACCGAGGATACTGAAGGGCTTCCAGTTACCGAAGATCATAACCGCCAACGCCAGGAAACCGTATCCCGCAACGGATGACTGGAATCCCGAGCCTGCCGCTACGGTGAACGCGAGTCCTCCGATGCCGCCGAGGCATCCCGAAATGATAACGCCCGCGTATCTCATCTTGAATACGTTGATACCTACCGAATCCGCAGCCTGGGGATGCTCACCGCAGGCCCTCAGCCTCAGACCGAACTTGGTCTTGTAGAGGAGCACGTAAGCTGCGATAAAGAGGATCACCGCTATGATCGTGGTCAGGTAAAAGCTCTTGAATATAAGGTTCTGGAAAAAGGTATCCGCCTTCTCGATACCGAAATTGTCCTGTGTGATACGTGTCCAGGTGGGGATAAGGATAGTGGTCTGGCCCTGTCCCTGAACAGCCCATGTAAGCACGATGGCGAATGCGGGAGCCAGCATGTTGAGCGCCGTGCCGCCGATAGTTTGGTCAGCCCTCAAGTTGATCGACGCAAATGCGAGCAGCAGTGAGAATACCGCACCCGATGCCGCGGCAACGAGTATCGCGATGAACATGCCCAGCTGGGGATGTGCCGCGCCGAAGCCCGACTTGTCCAGTCCAACGAGGGTCAGACAGCTGCACAGCGCGCCGACGATCATGATACCTTCGAGCGCGATGTTGATTACACCGCTTCGCTCGGAGAACATACCGCCGAGAGCCACAAGGAGCAGAGGAACCGCGAACAGTACGGTAGCGCCGAGCAGGTCGGCAAGAATATTAGCCCAACTCATTACTGATCGCCTCCTTCCTCTTTATTGACATCCGCATCCGAAACGGGAACCGCCTTTTCGCCGGTATCCCCCGGCGCGGGTTCTCCGGCAGGCTCACCCACAGGTACCCCCACAGGCTCTCCTGCGCTCTCTCCCGACTTTTCTCCGGCGGGAACAGCGACCGGAGCGGCCTTTATCGCCGCGGCACCTTCGTCGTTTACATTGCTCGTGTCGCCCTTGAAGAATCTTCCGAGAATGTTCTTAACCAGCAGCGAGAATGCCGAGAGGTAAATGATGACCGCGATGATGATATCGATGATCTCCTTTGCGTATTCGGGCTGGAGAGCCTCGCCTCCGACCTGGATATACGAAATGAAGATCGCCGCGAAAATGATGCCGATAGGGCTCGATGCTCCGAGCAGGGCAACGGGGATACCGTTGAAGCCCATCGAGAGCAGCGACTTAACGATGGTGTACTGGGCCGTACCGCTCAGGTAGTAGATGCCTCCGCCGATACCGGCAAGAGCACCCGAAATGACCATCGAAAGAACGATATTGCGCTTTGCGTTAATTCCGGCGTAGATGCTCGCGTCCTTGTTGAAACCGCAGGCCTTGAGCTCATAACCGAAGGTCATCTTTTCGAGGATTACATAAATGAGTATCGCGATGCCTATGGTCAGGAATATCGAGATATTCATGTAGTTCGAACCGAGGAGCTTGTCGAGTCCCGCCTTAGGGATGATCGCCGAAGGGTTCGCCGAAGCCAGCGCACCGGTACGGTCCTTATTGGACGCGCCCCAGAAATCAGCCAGCATTTTGGGCATATTGTTGATGCACAGGTTTACCATGAAAAGGCCGAGCCAGTTGAACATGATCGAGGTGATAACCTCGTTAACGTTGAACAGGGCCTTGCAGATGCCGGGGATAAAACCCCAGATCGCGCCGCCGATCATGGCTGCGAGGATACATACCCACCAGGGAAGCTGGAACTGGATACCGCATACAAGAGCGCAGAACGCGCCGACGGTATACTGACCCGTAGCTCCGATATTGAACAGACCGGTCTTAAACGCAAATCCTACCGAAAGACCTGTCATGATAAGGGGTGCTGCCTGATAAAGTACTTTCGCAAGTTTGTCCGCACGCGAGAAGCCTGCGGTAGCTATGCTTTTGAGTCCGCCGAGCGCGTAGGGCGGATTGAATACGATCAGCAGAATAAATCCGATGATAAGACCCGCTACGATTGAAAGGACGGACGCAAGAATGCTGATGAATGTCTTGCTCTTGAAAAAGTTCTTCATTTAAGCGCGTCCTCCTTTCCCGGTCTGTCTCCTGGCGCCGGCCATGTAAAGACCGAGCTCCTGAACCGTAACCTGCTTGGGATCGAACTCACCGACGATCTCGCCCTCGTACATTACGAGAATCCTGTCGCTGACGTTCATAACCTCATCCAGCTCGAGAGAAACCAGAAGTACTGCCTTTCCTTCGTCCCTCTCTCGTACCAGCTGCTTGTGGATGTATTCGATTGCGCCGACGTCCAGTCCTCGCGTGGGCTGAACCGCAACGAGCAGCTCGGGCTCCTTGCTGATCTCACGCGCAATGATTGCATTTTGCTGGTTACCGCCGGACATGCTGCGTGCGGTCGTGATGGGGCCCTGTCCGCTGCGCACGTCGAACTCATCGATAAGCTTCTCCGCATAGTCGCGGACAGCCTTTTTATCTATAAACCCATGGTGCTGGAAGCGTGGCTCCCAATATTGCTGAAGCACCAGATTCTCTTCGAGTGAATAATCGAGTACAAGACCGTGCTTATGTCTGTCCTCGGGAATGTGGCTCATGCCCATCTTTGATTTCTCACGGATCGAGGCGTTCGTGATATCCTTGCCGAGGAGCTCGAGACGGCCTTCGGACATCTTTGTAAGACCCGTAATGCCCTGTACGAACTCGGTCTGTCCGTTGCCCTCGATACCCGCAAGGCATACGATCTCGCCCGCATGAACCTCAAGCGAAACGTCATTGACCGCGTTTTTCTTATGGAGCTTCGAAGGAACGGAAACATGCTCTGCCTTGAATACGAGCTTGCCGGGCAGGATGTCCTTTTTGTCGACCTTGAAATTGACGTTTCGGCCGACCATCATCCTCGAGAGCTCTTCTTTTGTAGTCTCGGCAACGTTAACGGTGCCCATGTATTTGCCCTTGCGCAGTACCGTGCAGCGGTCCGCTACCGCCATGATCTCGTTAAGCTTATGGGTGATGAAAAGAATTGACTTGCCCTCAGCCTTAAATCCGCGCATGATCTCCATGAGCTCGTCGATCTCCTGGGGTGTCAGAACTGCCGTGGGCTCGTCAAAAATAAGTATTTCATTGTCGCGGTAGAGCATCTTGAGTATCTCTACTCTCTGCTGCATACCGACGGATATATCTTCGATTAAGGCGTCAGGATCAACCTTGAGGCCGTATTTTTCGCTTAGATCGATAACTTTCTGTCTGGCTTCCTTTTTCTGCAGGAATCCCATCTTGTTGGGCTCTACGCCCAGAATGATATTGTCAAGTACCGTAAAGCACTCGACCAGCTTAAAGTGCTGATGCACCATACCGATGTGAAGAGCGTTCGCGTCGTTGGGATCGTTGATCTTAACAACCTCTCCGTTCTTCTTGATGCATCCTTCCTCGGGCTGGTAAAGACCGAAAAGGACACTCATGAGTGTGGACTTGCCCGCTCCGTTCTCACCGAGCAGCGCATGTACCTCGCCCTTCTTCAGCTGAAGGGTAATGTTGTCATTCGCAATGATCCCGGGGAATCGTTTTGTGATGTTCAACATTTCAATTACGTAATCGCTCATACCCCATATCCCTTCTTAAAAACAGAGGATGCTGCGCTAAACGCCGTTTGTCGCAACATCCTCCGTATTAGTATTGATTTTTCGACATCTCGTCGGAAGATATCCGATTAATTATCAGTTCTGGTAATCAACTGCGATAGCAACCGAAGGAGCTGCGTCGGTAGCGTTCGAGATAGCGATGCTGCCGTTCTTAACCTTCTCAAAGAGAGTCTTGTACTCGTCAACTGTGAAGTTCTTCATGCTCCAGGTAGCGGTAGGAAGTCCTACGCAGTTCTCAACAGCGCCGAGAACAGAGGTCTTGCCGCTAAGGTCTGCGGGCCATGTTCCGCCGTTCTTGTACAGATCGGTAAGAGCAAGAACTACAGAGTTAGCAAGTTCCTTCATAGCTGAAGTGATGATGGTAGCGGACTCAGCGGACTGGTCAACGTCAACGCCGATAACCTTCTTGCCTGCTGCCTCAGCAGCTGCTGTACATGAAAGGTAGATACCGCCGCCGCATGAGAAGATAACTTCTGTGCCGTCTGTGTACCAGCCGGACATCTTTGTCTTGATATCATCGGTGGGAGCGAATCCGCCGCAGTACCAGTACTTAACGGAAACGTCGCCTGCTACGCCGAGCTCCTGAGCTGCTGCGTCAGCGCCCTGAACGAAGCCGTAACCGTAACGGATAACAGCGGGAACGTCCATGCCGCCTAAGAAGCCAAGCTTGCGATAGCCTTCCTTAACTGCCGCATAACCTGCAAGGTAGCCTGCCTGCTCCTCTTTGTAGAGGATGTTGTGGGTGTTGGCTGCGGTCTTGTAAGTAGCGTAGTCAGCAGTGTGGGGCTCACCGTCAAGGAGCAGGAACTGAACATTTGAGAACTGATCCTGTACCTCATAGATGGCATCCTCGAAAAGGTAACCGGGGCAAACAACAACCTTCGCGCCCTTGTCGATAGCCTGCTTGATGGTCTCTACACGAGCCTCGGTAGAATCCTCAGAGGGACGATAGTAGTTGTAGGTCCTCTGTGTGTCTTCAGCGTACTTCTTAACACCTTCCCAAGCGCCCTGGTTGAACGACTTGTCATCGATGTTTCCTACGTCTGTTACGAGAGCGATCTCATAACCGTCAGACGCCTTTTTGTCGTCTGCCTTCTTGCATGCGCCGAGTGAAAGAACCAGGCACAGAACAAGAACGAGTGATAAAATTTTTTTCATTACTGTTTCCTCCTAGAAATATTCGCAGGGCAAGCCTTTGACAAAAAGTCAAAATGTTTACCCTGCGAATGATTATAGCATTTCACGAACCGAAAAACAAGTGATAATGTATTTAATTACAGTTCAAGACTTCCCGCACAGATAAGTTTTCCGCTTATTCTGTCAAAAAGCAAAATGTCGTTTCCGCTGATGCTCACCTTTGCGTCACTGCCGATGGCATAAGTGTCGTTTCCGAACACCACTCCGGTGATCAGATACTCGCCGATCCTGAGTTTTAAGGTCGATTCCATACCCGTGGGCATCGCGCCGTAGATCGTTGAGGAGAGCTTGCCGTTCGCCTCGAGCTTGACCGCCTCGGGACGTATGCCTATCACGTAATCCTCCTCTGTGGGGATGACCTCGTCGGCTACGCTCTCGTCCTCTTCGGTAACCTTCTGGACATGATACTTGAATACCTCGTCCTTGTTGGCCTTTTCCACCGCTCCCTTCTGTGACAGGCGCTGCGCAGTCTCGGCCGCCTTCTTATCAGCCTCGTCATTGCGGCGCTTCTTCCACTCCGCCATGTTGAGAGGCTCTGTGGGCACGAACCTTGCCTTTACGCCGTCAAAGATATCGAGCGAAACGCTGCCGTCCGACTGCGCGGTTCCCTTGCCCTCGACAAAGTTGATCGAAGGATTGCCTACGAAATCCGCTACAAAAAGGTTGCCGGGTCTGGAATAAACGGTAAGGGGCGCGTCGTACTGCTGGAGCACACCGTTATTGATAAGGCAGATCCTGGTAGCCAGAGTCATGGCCTCCATCTGGTCATGGGTAACGTAAACGAAGGTGCTTCCGGTCTCTACGTGAAGTCTCTGCAGCTCGTATCTCATCTCGAGACGGAGCTTCGCGTCAAGGTTCGAAAGAGGCTCGTCCATGAAGAGAACCTGAGGCTCGGGAGCCAGAGTTCTGGCGATCGCCACTCTCTGCTGCTGTCCGCCCGAAAGCTCTGCGGGATACCTGTCCATGAACATACCGATCTTAACGATGCGTGCGCACGCGCGTACCTTCGAATCGATCTCCTCTTTGCTGAGCTTTCTCTTCTCGATGACGGGCTTGCCGCCCTTTGTTACCTCGAACCTGTCGTTGAGCTCCTTACCCTCCGCCTGATAGCGCGCTTTGATCGAAGAGAGCTTTTCCTCGTATGCGGTGAGCTTTGTCTTGGCTGCGGCTGCGGGATCTGCTGCGGTGTGAATACCGAGTCCGAGCAGCTCCTTAGCGGAGAATACCGAGATATTGTAGTTATCGATCAGCTTGACCTGCGCCTTTTTCTCGTCGAGCTTGCCGTTCTTTCCGTAACATTCGCCCACGATCTCCTTGATCCTTTTACCGTTTGCAAGAGCCCTTGCGATATCGGCGGTCTGCTTTGCCTCATCATCGAGAACGGGAAGCTCTTCGTTGATGTTCTTCAGACCGAAGGAGATATTCTCGTATACGGTCATGTTGGGCCAGAGCGCATAGTTCTGGAACAGGAATCCGACCTTTCTCTTGTTGGCGGGAACGTTGATGCCCGCGTTCGAGTCGAATACGACTCTGTCACCGATCGTAATGCGTCCCTCGGTGGGTGTCTCGAGGCCCGCGATCATACGCAGCAGCGTTGTCTTACCGCAGCCCGAAGGCCCCAGAAGGGTTACGAACGAATTATCGGGGATGTCGAGGCTGATATTGTCAACTCCGAAGAACTTTCCCCAGCGTTTTGTAATGTTTTCCAGTTTAATCCCGGGCATGATCACTTACCTCCTATACCGCTGTCAAGGCTTGCGCCCGTCAGCTTGTTAACCAGTGTATTGAATACCAAGATCGTTAAGATCAGGATCAGGTTTATAGCGCTCGAGAATGCGTATAAGCCCATTTCGTCAAAGTAGTCGAGCGTCGTTGAAAGGATGAAGCCCTGCGTACATAAGAGCAGGAACAGCGACAGCTCTCTCAGACACGTCATGAACGGGAGCAGATATCCGCTGATGATCGAGGATTTCTGTATCGGGATGATGATCCTCGTCATACGCTTGATCCATGAGGTGTTCTGTATGATCGCGGCCTCCTCGAGCTCGTTGCTTATCTGCAGCATCGAGTTCAGCGAGCTTCGCGACGCGAACGGTATGTATTTTACAACGCCGGCTATGATCAGCAGCGTGTAGGTGTTGAACAGGTTGATCTTCTCATTCGAGAAGAGGATGAAGAATGCCGCGCCCACAGCGATCGAAGGCATAAGGTAAGGCAGGAACGCAACGTTGTTCACGTAGTTTGCCCACTTGTTGCGGCGCTTCTTTGCAACGGCGTATCCGATCAGGGTTCCGATCGTTCCGGCGATCAACGCGCAGGCCACCGCCAGCATCAGTGTGCCGAAGAAAGCATGCCAGATCGTATTGTTGTAGAGGATACCGGGCTGGCCGTACATGCCGTTCTCGGTGATGTTCTCATTCGTTACCCACCACTTTGTGGTCAGGTGCGCGAGATTGCCCGTGTAGAGGAAGCTGTAGTCACCGGGGTTGGGCAGGAAGGTCTCGAGCGCGAAAAGCACTATGGGCCAGATGCTCGTAAAGAATGTGATCACGATAAAGATCGCGCCGATGATGTACTTGCCGGCCTTGCCCACGCGGATCTTTGTGAGCTGTCCCGACTTACCCGTAACCGTCGTGTAGTTCTTGCGGCTCTTCAGGCTCATCTGGTTCATACCGAGGATGAGCACGCCGAAGATCATCATGATGATTGCAAGTATCGATGCTTCACCGGTATAGGTGCTGTTCATCGAGATGTACTTTGTCGACAGCGTCGTGAAATTCAGGTAATGAGGTACGGGGTAGCTTCCCATCGCGCTTCCGAACACGAGAAGTATCGTGGAAAGGATAGCGGGTTTGATCATCGGGAGCGTTACCTTGAACATGATCTTCCACTTGGGCGTATCGAGTATGGTTGCCGCCTCTTCGAGGTTCGCGTCCATGTTCTTGAAGATGCCGCCTATCAGAATATAGGCGAAGGGCGCGTAGTGAAGGCCGAGGACCATAGCCGAAGGGAACAGTCCCTGGCACCACCAGTTCGGCATGCAGAGTCCGAACAGCGAAGCGAGCAGGCCGTCCGAAGTGCCTGTCACCTTATTCGAGTAGAACATGTGCTGCCATACAACAGCCAGTGTCCACTGGGGCATGATATAAGGGAAAATGAATATCGAGCTTAAGTATTTTTTGAACTTCATGTCGGTCCTGGTCACAAGGAACGCGAACAGGCCGCCGAAGATAATGGAGATCACGCAGGTCAGTACTGAGAGCAGCACCGTGTTCAGAAGCGGATTCCACAGATTGATCTTTGCCATTTTGCTGGTGAACAGATCAATGTAATTCACCAGCGTATACCCCGAAACCTTGCCGGTCAGATGCTGGTCGATCGTTCCGGGATGGATCTTCAGGGTATCCTTTATTATCGCGACAATAGGGGCAACCGTACTGAAGGTCAGCACTATTCCGAACAGCAGAAGTATGATGTTCTGCGGCTGTGAGAACCAGGTCTTGACCTTATTCTTAAAGATGGCCCTCTTGTCCTTTCCGGTAGTTGACATCATGGTGCAGACTCCTTTTTGGATAAGACGAACAATAGCTTTTTTTAAATACGGGGATGCCGCTCTTTTCTCACGACACCCCCGGGTCTTTTTAATGTCTGTCACTATTCACAGCTGTCCAAAAACCCTCATAAACCATTCGGCTTCGCCGAATGCCGCTGATTCGCAGCTCCCGTTTACTCGTGCTTTTG
>JAGCSS010000335.1 GCA_017964055.1 Lachnospiraceae bacterium | reverse complement strand
CCTGTTGGACTGCCCGGCAGGTATCGATAATGGATTCCTCGAAGCAGCTGTGCTCGCAGATCGCGCCCTGGTGGTTACTACACCGGACCGCACGTCTGTACGCGATGCGGATCGCGTGATCGGCATCCTGGGGGCAGAGCAGATGCATTCAATCGATCTGGTGATCAATATGGTCCAGAAGAAATTGATCCGAAAACAGGCCTGCATGAGCGTTGAGGAGATCGAGGAGACATTGCATGCGAACCTCATCGGCGTTCTTCCCATGGAGTTGAAGATCGCGCAGGACAATAACCTCGGTCGGTTCACTTCACGTTCTAAACACGGAAACGGTAAAACGTTCCGAAAGATCGCCCAGTTTTTGCTGAAAGACGTTGTTTCTACACAGAAAGATGAGAAAACGGCAGAAAAAGACATTGCCCCTGTAAAAGATGAGGCAAACAATAAAAACGCCGAAAGTGACGGCAAGAAAGAAAAGAAATAACATCCTATGGAAATATGACGGAAAGGAGGTCGTATGTTTAAGAAGTATAACATCAAAAATCTGAATGTTCGGATCATCATCATCGTTCTGCTTCTCTGCAGCATCGGCGTCCTTTTGATCCGAAGTGCCACGATGGATAACATAGACTACGAAGGCATGCCCAAACGACAGATCTTCGGTATCGTTGTAGGTATCACTGTCATGGTCGTCATGATGCTGGTGGACTACAATCTGTTATTCAAAGCATGGCCCATCGTATTTCTTACGAGTTTTGTCTTGCTTTTAGCGGTGCGTGTTTTCGGTAGCACGACGCTGGGAGCGAAGCGTTGGGTCGACCTTCCTCTGATCGGTCGTTTGCAACCTTCCGAGTTTTCTAAGATCGCTATCATATTGAATCTGGCGGCCGTGCTTCAATATCGAAGGAAGCATGTGAATTCCCCTTTGACCTGGGGCATGATCCTGGCTTTGATCGCGCCGCAACTGCTTTTGATCGTTACACAGCCGGACCTTTCAACTACGATCCTTTGTACGCTCGTGATCCTTACGATGATCTACGTGGCGAAGCTCAGTTATAAGATCATCGGTATCGCATTGGCCGTTGTCGTTCCTACCGGCATATGGTTCATCTATTCGCTTTTGAACGGTGATACGTTATTCCTGAAAGAGTATCAGGTGAACCGTATCCTTTCCTTTGTAGACCCGCAGAAATATCAGGATAAGATCTACCAGCAGGAGAATGCCGTTATGGCGATCGGAAGCGGCGGTTTCTGGGGGAAAGGCCTTAATACGACCAGTTTCGAATCCGTAAAAAATGGTAACTATCTGTCGGAGGCACAGACTGACTTTATCTTCACCATCGGCGGAGAGGAGTTAGGCTTTGTAGGATGTATGATCCTGCTCGGCCTGGTCATCGCGCTGATCATCGAGATCATGGTCATCGCAAAGAATGCGGACAGCCTGGGCGGACGTTTGATCTGCGTCGGCGTTTCCGGTTTCTTTGCTTACCAGACATTCATCCATGTAGCAGTTAATCTTTGGCTCATGCCCAACACCGGCCTTCCGATGCCGTTTGTGAGCTATGGCCTCAGTTCCATTATCAGTAGTTTCATGTTGTTGGGGCTGGTACTTAATGTCGGCCTGCAACGTAAGAAGAAAGAAAAGAAAGAAAGCATTTTCAGTGATCTGTAAAGGAGGAACCATGAAAATAGGATTTATAGCGCACGATGCTAAAAAAGTATTGATGCAGAACCTGTGTATCGCTTATCGCGGGATCCTGCTGAAACATACATTATACGCGACGGCAACGACAGGTCAGCTGATCGAAAATGCTTCCGGCCTTTCGGTCAATAAATTCAATGCCGGCCACCTGGGTGGCGAGACCCAGCTCGGCGCAATGATCGAGAGCAATGTCATCGATATGGTGATCTTTTTACGCGACCCTCTTAATGCAAAGAGAGGAGAGCCGGACGCGCATGCCGTGATCGCTCTTTGCGACGTACATAATATACCTCTGGCCACGAATCTGGCTACGGCAGAACTTCTGATCAAAGCTTTGGAACGCGGTGATCTCGAGTGGAGGGAGGCATACAAATAATGAGGAAGTTCATTCGTTCTTTATACAAAAAGGCAGGGGTGATCCTCTCTGTATGCATGCTTTCAGCCTCTCTTTCCGGTTGCGCTTCAAAGGATAACATCCTTAAGCCATATGAGCCTATGGGAGCGTCTCAGGAGACCGGTTCCGCGGCTTCACCTACCGTAGCAAAAGAAGCGATCAAACGACTGGATGGTGTGTCTGAGAACACCTTGCTGATCAAGCCTGACAGCGAGTACGATTCGACACGTATCTCGGCAGGGCAGGCGCTTCTGGTCAATATCACAAGCGGGGAAGTTTTACTTAGCAAGCAGTCGCTGGCTGCGATCCCTGCCGGGAATTACACAAAGCTTTTCGCCGCCTGTGTAGTTCTGCAAAATGAAACTGGCATGGATCAGTCGATCTCGATCTCTCAGGATACGTACAACCTGAGTGGAGACCTCGTGCGTTGCAAATTCCAAAAGGATGACGTTTTTACGGTCCGGGATCTGTTGTATGCATCTTTGCTGTATTGCGCAAATGATGCCGTGGTCGCTCTTTCTTCTTCCAGGCCCGGCGGCAGCATTTCTTCGTTTCTGAAGGAAATGAATGCTCTTTCCGACAGCATGAACCTGAAGTCTACATGGTTTTCCAACGTATATGGTTATCCGACCGGAGGAGTGAAGCATGAGACGACCCTGCTCGACGTATACTCGGTCATTCGCGAGTTGATCGATAAGTACCCGGAGTTCACCGAGATCATAGGAAAACAGTTCTACTATTGCACTTATATGAATAGTAAGAACGAGCCTGTGAGCGCCAGCTGGAGCAGTTCGCTTCCTTATTTCAATTCTGAGGAAACCTATGAATTGCCCGAGCAACTTATATTGGTCGGAGGCATCTGCGAGCCTGCATCCTCCAAGCCCACCCAGATCTTCTGCCTGTTTCGGGATGTTTATGGCACACAATATATTGCGCTTTTAGCCGGATGTACCTCCTATGAGGACTGTTTTGAGCAGATGCAAAATCTGGTCACCTATATTCCGGCCATTTACTAAGGAAATACTTAAATTTGTCTTTTTGTGTTGCATTCACTGCCGGTTTGATGTATAATTAAACCATGGTTGAGACGTGAAAGTTGAATTCAAATTAAACGAAAACGGAGGACTAGCACATGATTGAAATTATAACCGGAAGAAAAGGAAAAGGTAAGACAAAATACCTTCTCGAGAAGGCAAATCAAGCGATGGAAGTAACGAGCGGAACCATCTGCTATGTGGACAAATCCACCAAACACATGTACGAACTGAATAATCAGATCCGTCTTGTGAATGTTTACAATTATCCTGTATCTTCTTATGAATCGTTTGTAGGATTTGTATCCGGCTTGATCGCACAGGATTATGACCTGGATAAGATCTTTTTTGACAGTTTTCTTACCATTTCCGGACTGGAGAGTGATCTCAGTCGTCTTTCCGAAGCCATCAGTACTTTGTATTCCATGAGTGAAAAATTCCATGTTTCATTCGTCCTTTCCATTTCTTTGGATGAAGCGGATCTGCCTGAATACATCAAGCAGTTTGTAACATTGTCACTGTAATCAACTATATCGGCAAAAGCAGCGCGTTTGGCGACTGCATAGATAAAGGGGTGCGGTTTCGCAACCCCTTTTCTAAATGATAAGGATCTATTTTAATGAAAGGAGGCAGGGCGATATGAGCCGCAGTTCCGAACACCATATCCGGCATTCCAAAAATGATCTGCGAAGCAGAAGAGCCATGAAGAACGACATGTATCTTCCGTATTGGGCACTCATCGCTCTGGCCATCTGCATCATTTATTTTGCGGTCCACATTTTCCGCCTGAACGATCACCGCGCGGTTTCTTCCTATCAGGTGATCAGCGGAAGCAACAGTACTACCAATATCTATTCTGCCGTTATCCTTCGTGATGAGACCATATT
>JAGCSS010000037.1 GCA_017964055.1 Lachnospiraceae bacterium | reverse complement strand
GTAAACATCGGAATGATGCGCGTCGGAAGAAAAGTCGCGAGAAATATGAGACGCGATGTGTTCAACAAGCTTATGGAGATGCCGGTCGGATACTTTGACAGGCATCTTGCGGGCGATATCATCAGCCGTGTTTCTTACGACATTGACGTAGTCTGCACCAGCCTTTCATCGGACGTTGTGCACATCCTGACGAGCTTTGTAACGGTAGTCGGCAGCTTTATCATGATGTGCATCATCTCGCCGCCGCTCGTTCTGTGCATGGTATTTACGATACCCGTATCGATCTTCTTTACGAGATACATGGGCAAGAGAACGAGGCCGCTCTACCGCAAGCGCAGTGCCGCATACGGAGAGATGAACGGCTTTGCGGAGGAGATGTTCACCGGACAGAAGACGATCCTGGCTTATGCGCACGAGGATTATGTCTGCGACAGATTCGAGGAGATAAACAGGAACGCGGCCGAAGCCTACCGCGATGCCGACAGCCTCGGAGTTACGATGGGACCTACCATCGGTATGATCAACAATATCGGTCTTGCAGCGATCGGTCTCGGAGGAGCCGCGCTCTATATGAACGGCATCGTGGGCATCGGCGAGATCTCGAGCTTTATCCTGTACAGCAGAAAGTTCTCCGGCCCTATCAACGAGATATCGAATATCATCAACGAGATATTCAGCGCCCTCGCGGCTGCCGAGAGAGTATTCCAGCTGCTCGATGAAGTCGAGGAGGCGAAGGATATCGAGGGTGCCGCACAGCTTGAAAGAGCACGCGGACATGTCGAAGCGAAGGATGTAGATTTCGGATATCTCGAGAACAAGATCGTCCTGAAGGACTTCAACATGACGGCGGAGCCCGGAAAGACAGTTGCGATCGTCGGCCATACCGGAGCGGGCAAGACGACGATCATCAACCTGCTCATGAGATTCTACGATGTCAACGAGGGTGCGATCTTCGTTGACGAAAAAGAGGTCAGGGCCTACACGCTTCAGAGCCTCAGAAAGAATTACTCGATGGTCCTCCAGGACACATGGGTATTTAACGGTACCATTTTCGATAATATCGCCTACGGAAAAGACGACGCTACGATGGAAGAGGTTGTCGCTGCGGCCAAAGCGGCCTATATCCACAACTATATCATGCGTCTTCCGAAGGGTTACAATACGGTCATCAGCGAGGACGGCGGCAATATAAGCAAGGGTCAGAAGCAGCTCATAACTATCGCGAGGGCCATGCTCTACGACACCAGCATGCTGATCCTTGACGAAGCTACGAGCAATGTGGACACCGCTACAGAGCGAAAGGTACAGAAGGCCATGAGGAGCCTGATGGCGGGCAAGACGAGCTTTATCATTGCCCACAGGCTTTCCACGATCAGAAACGCCGACAATATTCTGGTCGTAGATGCCGGCAATGTTGTTGAGCAGGGCGACCACGACAGCCTCATGAACCGGAAGGGCGCATATTATGCGCTGTACAGAAGTCAGTTTGAATAAATTAAAAAGGTAACCAATAGATACTTATATTTCATGGCGAGATGATTATAATAGATGATAAGGAATATTTATGATCAGAAAGGGGACGTCATGTTTAAGAGATTCATCAATTCACTGAAAAATAGCAGAACAGCGCGCTACGCGCTGATCGCGATCATCATTCTGATGGTTTTGCTCTGCATTCCCGCAGCGGCGATAGGGATTCCGTTCTGGGTAGTCATCATTCTGATGCTGGCTGTCGGCTTCCCCATTATCATAGCTATCGGCGGCGTCGGTGCTGCGATCGGTATAGCGGAGACTGCGGTGGAGAACAGGGACTCTTATGAAGCGCTTGAGGGTAATGATCCTGCTCTTGCCGAGATCGAAAAGGAGCGCGGAAAGCTGCAGCTTACGACAATCATCTACTGTGTGGCAGCCCTGATCGTTGGGCTCGTGTGCATGTTTGCCATCCACCCGGTAATGCTTATAATAGTACTTGCGCTCGCTGTACTCGGCTATATCTTTATCCTTTATCCGAAGATAAGGGCATTTGACGGCAGATTCGCAGACGGTGTCGTAAAGGGTGAGGTCGAGAGACATTTTGAGAACGCTAAATACGACGCGAAGGACGGCTTTGCTCTGGAAGAGGGTAAGGCGGTCAGCAGCATCTGGTATGATAGCTGCGCCACATTTGACCTCATCGAGGCGGACAGGGGACGCACTCATTTCCGCAGCTGTGTGGTAAGGCTTGATATTGAGATGTACGACAGTGACGAGGATACCACCAGTTATGCCACCCGGTTCTTCGGAGAGCTCTACAGCCTGCAGCTTCAGAGATCTGTCGGAAAAACCGTCTTTGTAAATGGCAAAAAATTCAAGTCCACTCTTAAGGAAATGACCGTGGCTTCGATCGACAGACTCAGCGATAAGTTCGAGGTATTTTCAGACGATCCCGAAGGCGCAAGATCGCTTTTGACCGGTGCATTAAGCGACGAGATCCTTCGATTTGCAGATACGATGAAGGTTCCGTTCAGCCTTGTTTTCCACGAGGATAAGCTTTACTTGTTCGTGTCCTTCAACGGAGAGACGAACCCGTTCAAGGTGATCATATCCAGGGACCTCAATACTATGGACTTAAGGGACAG
>JAGCSS010000334.1 GCA_017964055.1 Lachnospiraceae bacterium | reverse complement strand
GAAGAAGAAGAAACGGGAGAAAACTCTACAGGAGTAGAATAAAAGAAGGAGGGAGACAACATGGACGAATTCATTCAATTCATTACTCAGTTAGGCACTACTGTGGGGCTTAATCTGCTATGGGGTCTGCTCATCCTGATCGTCGGACTGAAGCTGGCAAACTGGATCGTTAAGTTTGTCGCGAACAGAAAGGGCATACTGAAGGTAGATCCGGGCGTACAGAGCTTTATCAGGAGCTTCCTGAAGGTCATCCTGTATGCAGCGGTCATCGCGAGCGCATGCATTACATGGGGCATTCCGTCGGCATCGTTCATGACGATCTTCGCGTCTGCAGGCGTAGCGATCGGTCTTGCGCTGCAGGGCACTCTGAGCAACTTTGCCGGAGGCCTGATGATACTGTTCTTCAAGCCTTTCAAGGTTGGAGATTATATCGAGAGCGGCGCTGTGGCGGGCGTTGTCCAGGACATCACGATCATTTACACGATCATCGTGACAGTGGACAATAAGACAGTTACGGTTCCCAACGGTTCGCTTACGAATTCCAATATCACGAATTACTCGACAAAGACCACAAGGCGTGTTGACCTGACTATCAGCGCCGGCTATGACGATGACATCGACAAGGTGAAGAACGTCCTATTGCAGGTGGCGAACGCTAACGAGAAAGTCCTACAGGACCCCGCTCCGTTCGTTCGACTAAAAAACCACGGCTCAAGCTCCCTCGACTATACCTTCAGAGTATGGTGCCAGAGCGCCGATTACTGGGATGTTTACTTCGATATGGAGGAGAACATCAAGAAGGCTTTCGACAGAGAAAATATTACGATACCTTACAAGCATGTGGACATCACCATGCTCAATAAATAAAAAATCATTGAAAGGACAGGTTTTATCATTATGTCAGAATATATACACTCACAAATAGAGGGAAAGTGGCAGAAATACTGGGAGGACCACGAGACCTTCAAGACAGACGTATGGGATTTTTCAAAGCCCAAGTTTTACGCACTCGATATGTTCCCCTACCCTTCGGGCGTAGGCCTTCACGCGGGACATCCCGAGGGCTATACGGCTACCGATATCGTATCGCGCATGAAGCGCATGCAGGGCTACAACGTACTCCATCCGATGGGCTATGACAGCTTCGGACTTCCCGCAGAGCAGTACGCGGTCACCACGGGCAATCATCCCGAAGGCTTTACTCAGGAGAATATCAAGACATTCTCGAAGCAGTTAAAGGAGCTCGGTTTTGACTACGACTGGTCAAAGCAGGTTGCGACCAGCGACCCCGAGTTCTATCACTGGACACAGTGGATATTCAAGCAGCTCTATCTCGATGGCTACGCAAAGTACATCGACATGCCCGTAAACTGGTGTGAGGAACTCGGAACCGTGCTCTCGAACGACGAGGTTATCGACGGCAAATCCGAGCGCGGCGGCTATCCCGTTATCCGCAAGAACATGAAGCAGTGGGTCATCAACCAGCCCGCATTCGCTGAGAAGCTCCTCGAGGGACTTGAGGAGATCGACTGGCCCGAGTCCACAAAGGATATGCAGCGCCACTGGATCGGCAAGTCTACAGGTGTAGAAGTAAAGTTCCGGATCGTGGGCGGCGGCGAGTTCTCGATCTTTACGACCTGTATCGAGACCATTTACGGTATAACCTTCATGGTTCTCGCTCCCGACGGACAGCTCGTTCAGGACCTTATGCCCAGGATCAAGAATCAGGACGAGGTCAAGGCTTATATTGAAGAGACCAAGAAAAAGAACGATATGGACCGCACCGAGCTCAACAAGGGCAAGACCGGCTGCAGGCTCGAGGGCGTTAAGTGCATCAACCCCGTAAACGGCAGGGAAGCCGAGCTCTTTATCGGTGATTTCGTTCTCGCAAACTACGGAACAGGCGCGGTTATGGCGGTTCCTTCGCACGACCAGCGTGACTTTGAATATGCGATCGCGCACAATATCGACATGCTCCAGGTTATCGACGGCAGCGAGAAGGACGGACATATCGATGTGAGCGGACATGCGCTCGAGAAGCAGGATTATCTCGGCAAGGGCTACAAGCTCATCAACTCAGAGGAATTCACCGGAATGACCGTTGAGGAAGCAAAGGAAGCCATCACCGTCAAGCTTGAAAAGATGGGCGTTGCAAAGCGCACCGTAAACTATCATTTCCGTGAGTGGATCTTCGCGCGCCAGCGTTACTGGGGCGAGCCCATGCCTATCGTTTACACCGAGGACGGCAATATCCACGTGCTCGACGACGACGAGCTCCCGCTCGTACTTCCCGAGCTCGAGGACTACAAGGGCCACAACGGAAAGGCGCCTCTTGAGAGCGCAACCGAGTGGAAGAAATACGATCACAACGGCATAAAGGGTACCCGCGAGACTTCGACCATGCCCGGTTCGGCAGGCTCGAGCTGGTATTTCCTCCGTTATATCGATCCTCATAACGACAAGGAGTTCGCGAATTACGAGCTCTTAAAGCACTGGATGCCCGTTGATCTTTACATCGGCGGACCCGAGCACGCGGTAGGACACCTCATGTATTCGAGGATCTGGAACCGCTACCTCTACGACAAGGGGCTTGCGCCTACAAAGGAGCCCTTCAAGAAGCTCGTTCACCAGGGCATGATCCTCGGCGAGAACGGTATCAAGATGGGTAAGCGCTTCCCCGAGTTCGTTGTCAATCCTTCGGATATCGTACGCGATTACGGTGCCGACACACTCCGTCTCTATGAGATGTTCATGGGACCGCTTGAGGTTTCGAAGCCCTGGAGCAAGCAGGGCGTTGAGGGCGCGAGACGCTTCCTCAACCGCGTATGGAACTTCTTCACCGAGCCCGGCAATCTCACAGCGGACAACGACGGCGAGCTCACAAAGATCTATCACCAGACGGTCAAGAAGGTTACTTCCGACTATGAGGCTCTTGCGTTCAACACCGCGATCAGCCAGATGATGATCTTTGTAAATGCGGTATATAAAAAGGGTTCCTGCCCCAAGGAATACGCAGAGGGCCTTATCAAGATGCTCAGCCCCATCACCCCTCATATCGGCGAAGAGATCTGGCAGATCTTCGGACACAACGATACCATCGCTTACGAGAAGTGGCCCGAGTATTCCGAGGATCTTGCGCGTGAGGATGAGATCGAGATCGCTATTCAGGTAAACGGAAAGGTTAAGTCCACGGTCAAGGTCGGCCGCGAGGAGGAAGAAGCTTCCGTTAAGGCCAAGGTATGGCAGGATGAGAATATCAAGCGCCTTGCCGAGGGCAGAACGATCGTTAAGGAGATCTACGTAAAGGGACGTATCTATACGATCGTTATGAAATAAGCAGAGAGGATTTGTCATGAAAAAGCTTATCGCGATATTAATGGCGGCCGTCATGATTTTGGCGGCAGGGTGCTCCAAGGGCACGGATAAGGATACGGAACCGACAAAGGAGCCCGCGGCGGCGACCGCGACACCGACTCCGGTACCGACCAAATCACCTACGCCCACGCCGGGTCCCGAGCCCACAGCGGTTCCGGAGCCTCCGGCAGAGCCCGCCGAGGAGCCGCAGCCTACCGATGAACCCACATCGGAGCTGACCGGGAACTATTCCGATTTCATCGGTACCTGGTACTGCAACAGCGGCGAGATCGAGGGCTGGGAATGGCAGGCCGCTGATGAGGATGAGATCATTTATGTAAGCTTTAACGACGATTATTCGGTCTCGAGGGTAAGGGAAATCCCCGACAGCGAATCGGAGATCCTGTACGGGACCTGTACTTTTGCGAGGACGGAATACGGATCGCGTGTATCGGTCGATTTTGCCGAGACTGAAGACGGATATGCTTATTCATTCTCCGATGACGGGACGCTCATCGAGGACATCGATATCACGTACGAAGACGGCACTCAGACCGGAGCTTCGCTCTTTTACGGAGATACGGCATGGTGGTGGGAAGAGGGTCTTGTCTACGGTGAAAAGCGTGAGATCCCTGATGTGCTGAAAGACCTGGTCGAGGAAGCAGGCGCGGGACGCTGGATCGTTGCGATCACCTGCCCCGATGAAGAGCTCAGCAAGGCCTGCACGGAGCTCGGATGGCCTCTTATCGACGAAACGGACAATGAGTGGGTAAGCTGCCCCTGGAATAACCCGCAGGAGCTGATCCTGGTCAATTCCGGCTACCGAAAGGTCGAGATAGAAGTGCATGAGCCCGCGGAGGGCTACGACCCTAAAAATGAGGAAAACGGCTGGGAGCCCGGCCCCTTCATGTACGGCGCGACGCTCGAGCCCGGAGAGCTCTGCAGATTCGTCGTTGACCTGCCGGATAACAAGGCGGACGCTACGATGTGTCTGTACATGACCTTCGATGAGGATGAAAACCCGTATTATCTCAGGGTGTTCAAGTATGATCCGGAGGATCCTTACATTTCTTTTGAGTATTAAATAAGAGTACCAATAGAAAAAGGTGCCTGTCACCATTTATGGCGACAGGCACTCTTTTTGTATGCGGCAATATGTTTTTTACGCCTGTTTTTCCTTCTTGCGGAACAGCTTGAAGCAGGCGGGATATATGCCCAGTGAAATCAATATGACCAGGAAATACCTGCAGCTTCTGGCAATATGTGCGGCAGTCGTCCCGGAGGCAAGGAAATCGGCATCGAACGGAAGCTTTAACAGGGCGTTGACGCCGAAATACAGGGCGATAGCTCCCGCAATGCGGAGGACGCCGATGAGCAGGTTTGCGGGCCTGCCGAACTTCGCGAAGCGCTCCTCGAAAAGGTCTGCGGCAAACATGCCGGTCATCAGGCCGTAGTTCGTATAGAAATCATTGGTCGTGCAGAAGAAAAAGCCGGGGATAAAAAGTACGGTGAATATCAGGTAAATGATCCAGCGCTTTTTGATTAGCTTCTCGAGCAGCGAAAAAAGGAAAATGCTCGCAATGCCGATGCCCCAGCCGACGAGTACATCCGTCGGGTAGTGAACACCGAGACAGAAGCGCGAGATGCCGACCAGAAGAACGATAATGACCGAGATGATCGAAAAAATCCGGTTCTTCAGATAAACCGCCGATCCGATGAAGATCGAGGATGAACCCGAGGAGTGCCCGCTGGGAAATGAATAACCCTGAGCGACAACATCCATGATATCCGCGTTTTTGTCGACGGGCTTCAGGCATTTAACATTATCATGCACCATATACGGACGCAGGCGGCAGACGATATTCTTGATGCCTGCGTAAAAGCAGCCTGCGATCATAAAGCGCCTCGCTGTGAATTTTGCCGCTTCCTTATCGATGATGAAATAAAGGATGCACATGAAAGCTATCAGGATGGTCTCTTCACCGAATGCCGAGAAGAACGACATCAGAGAAGTGCCGAAACTGCCTATATGTGACTGGAGCCATTCCATGAGCCCGGGCTCCCATTCAAAGAAAATTGCATTACCCATACTGTCTCCGTTCCAAAGCCCCGGAAATGCTGTCCGAGGCTTGTTTTTATACCTTTATAGTAGCAATTTATACTGTTTTTGGCAAGGGAAACAGAGAATACGTCAAAAGCAGTTTTTGTGCTTTTTGCTGGATGCGCAATCGTGCAACTTAATCGTTTTCTATATGTGAAATCGATTGTATCACGGTCAAAATTGTGCAACATGCACAAATCACTGCGCTGATTTTTGTATAGGCAATCGATTGCACATTTCAGGCTTTTGGTATATTCTTATGGTGCAGGCAGAGGGATGAGTTTCCTTCTTTATATCAGAACCGGAGAGGAGCAGGATGATATGCACAACAGAATGAGAGCCCGGATATGCGCTATTGCCGCGGCTTTGGCCCTCCTGGGACTGATCACCGGGTGCGGAAATAAGCTGTCAGGAGACGGCAAAACGACACCGACAGGTGCCGCCGGAGTTTCCGAAGCACCGATAACAGACACGCAAAAAGAGCCTGATCCGGCCGTTACACAGGCCGTACCGGAGACCGTAAGCTTTGACTGGAGCGAGGATGACCTGCTCCTTTCGGATTTCCTGCTGTATTTTGTGGACTGCGGTTCACCCGAACCCGCCGAATTCCTCGCAGGGATGTTCCCGGGCCTCTGCCAGTCGGTACCGGATATGCCGTACGGTACGGACCCCGGGACCGGAAAGGTCTGGGGTTACCGCGAGAATCCCGCGATGCAGCGTGACGCGGACAGCCTCGGCAAAGGCGCGACGGCCTATAAGTGGGTTATAGACGATTCGGCGGAGCTGACCGACGCCGTGATCTGCTATGATTTCAGGGTTCCGGACGGGACCTATACCGTTACGCTCGGTTTCTACAACCCCTTCGGAGTGCGCAGGATCGATGCCGAGTGCGAAGGACAGATCCTGGTGGATTCCGAAAAGATACTCCGCTATCAGGACAACGAAAAGAGCTTTTCCGTAGATGTTACGGACGGAGAGCTGAATCTTAAAGTCTTCAATTCAAAGATCAGGAATTTCATGGATACACCGATCCTGAGCTATATCAGGATCGCGATAACACCCGAGTACACAAAGGAGCTGCTCGCGGCCGCGGTAAAAGCGATGGCCGTGGAGGATCCCGGATCGGTATACACGGCCGAGTCGTCCCGGAATTACCTCGAAGCCTATGAAGAGGCCCGGGAATTCCTGGAGAAGGACGGCAAGGCGGGAACCAACGCGATCAAGTTAAAATTCAACAACCTGAGGGAGAGTTACAAGATGCTTACTAAACAGTACAGATATGATTCGTTCAAGCCGGGTGCGGTATGGAGAGACACGGAGAATACTCCCATTCAGGCGCACGGCGGTCAGGTTCAGCAGATGGAGATCCCCGATCCCGAGACCGGAGAAAAGGTCACAAAGTGGGTATGGGTCGGAGAAGACAAGACCAACGGCTATCGCGGCGGAGTGTGCGCTTACAGCTCCGACGACCTCTATAACTGGAAGTTCGAAGGCATCATCATGAGGAATGTGCCGAACAGGAGAGTCCTCGAGACCGATCCCTATTTCAAGGAAGTCTATGCAGGCTACTCATCCGAAGAGCTCGACAATGTCGCACTTGCCCTCAGCGCGGAACGTGCGGTCATCGAGCGCCCCAAACTCATCTACAACGAGAAGACAGATAAATACATCCTCTGGTTTCACGCTGACGGCCCCACAGCGACCAGTGACAGCAATTATGCCGCGGCCTGTGCGGGCGTAGCCGTCAGCGACACACCCTTCGGTCCTTATCGGTTTGTAGGCAGATACAGGCTCAACACCTGCCCGCCCGACCAGGAGGACAAGTACCCCGAGAGCAAGGGCATGGCCAGGGACATGAACCTGTTCAAGGACACCGACGGTACGGCCTACATCATCTACTCGAGCGAGGAGAATCTTACACTCTACATCTCCAGGCTCAACGACGAGTATACATATCTTGCAACGGATCCCGAAAAGGCGGTCTACGGAGTTGATTTCATCAGGCTCTTCCCCGGCGCGCAGCGCGAGGCACCCGCACTTTTCCTGAGAGACGGCAAGTATTATCTCATGACGTCGGGATGCACCGGATGGGCACCCAATCAGGCGCGCTTCTATGTTTCCGATTCCGTTATGGGAGAATGGGAATCGAAGGGCGATCCGTGTCTCGACGATGAGAACCACACGACATTCGAGTCGCAGAGCACCTGCATTTTCCGCGATCCCGCGAGCGGCACCTGGATCTACATGGGCGACAGATGGTTCGCGGATGCGCTGCATGATTCCAGATATATCTGGCTGCCGATAGAGTTCAAGGAAAACGGAGACATGGAGATATCGTTTGTTTCCGAGTGGCAGCTTCCCTAAGTTTTAACCGCAACGAAAGGTTGGATAGGTATGAGAGGTCAGTTCTTAAAAAAGGCCGCGGCGTTCATCCTGATCGTCTCGATGTCTGCGCCTCTGTTCGCATCGGCATCGGCCGGCACATATGAGAGCGAATACAGGCCCGATATCAGCGCCATGGTGCATGACGCCGAGAGCTACAGCGCTTATATCGCAGCGCATTCGGATGCCGCCGAGCCCGAAGGTGAGATAATCATACCCGGCGATGCGTACCTGACGGCTTCCGGGGATTTTGAGGTCCTCGACTCATACGAGGGACGCGCGGGAAAAAGCCTTCTGACCAGGGAAGAGGGCTCCGTGACCTATGAGGTCAATGTCCCCACGGCCGGATTCTACAGCATCAGCCTCACATATTTCCCGATCACGGGCAAGAACAATACGATCGAGCGCAAGGTCTATATCAACGGCGAGATACCGTTCGAAGGCTCGCAGTACGTTGAGTTTACGAGGACCTGGACCAATGCCGAACAGATCGGCCGCGACTCGAGAGACAACGACATCAGGCCACGCCAAAAGGAAGCTCCCGCATGGACCAGCGCTTTCGTAAAGGACAGCGACGGCTATGTGACGGGCGCATACAAATACTATTTTGAACAGGGAGTCAACACGATCACCCTGACCTCTGTAAAGGAACCTATGGTGATCGGGGAAGTCGTACTCACACAGGAGCCCGAACCGCTCTCTTACGCGGAATATGACGCGGCCAACCGCGCAGCGGGCTTTGCCGAGATCACCGAAGACAGTCCGGTAAAGATCCAGGGCGAGGAAGCAACACTCAAATCCGATTCGACACTCTATCCGATACCCGACCGCACTTCGTCGCTTACTGAGCCTTACAACGCGTCAAAGACCAGGCTCAACACGATCGGCGGCACGAACTGGAAGCTGGTCGGACAGTGGATATCCTGGGATATCGATATTCCCGAGGACGGTCTCTACCGCATCATGGTCAAGTACCGCCAGAACAAGAACACGGGCGTTACGGTCTGCCGTTCGCTCGAGATCGACGGCAGGACACCTTTTGCCGAGGCGGACGAATTCTATTTCTATTACGAAAATGCATGGCAGCTCTCGGTACTCGGAAACGGGGACAGCCCTTACTGGTTCGGGTTCACAAAGGGAAAACACAGGCTTACGTTCAGGGTCAAT
>JAGCSS010000333.1 GCA_017964055.1 Lachnospiraceae bacterium | reverse complement strand
GAGCAGATCATTGATCAGTGCCGGTAAAATCCGGGAAATAGCGTTCCTGCAGTTCCTTTGAGATATCCTTTTTAGCGATAAAGTCCTTTATCACGAGCCCTGCGCGCCCGGTCACGCTCTTTCTGAGCGCCGCCACCGAATTCTGCCAGCTCGAGTAGCTGCGGTATTTGATGTCCTTGCTCGAATCTTCGACGCCGTACCATCTCTCGCAGCTGTAGACCATGTCATGGTCCAGCTTTGCGGCCAGCGCGTCTATATACGCGAGCGCGGTCTCGTCCGAATAGACGGTCCTTGCGAGCTCGGCCAGTCTCTCGCAGAACAGCTCCCTGAACCTTTCGGTCTCGAGCAGTCTGTAAGCCAGAGCGTTAAACGTATACAGCCCGCTGTTGAATTTCCCGAGCAGCCTGTCGGTGCTCCCGGGCACCTCACGGCAGAGCGACAGGTCCAGATCGTAGAGCACATAGAACCATTTCCCGTCCCCGGCTTTCGCGACGCGCACATTGTCCGTATCTATATTTCCGCACCAGAGCTGGATGATGAAATAATCCGCCACGCTCTTTAAATCGACTATCGACTCCGCATACTCATACGCAGCATCGTCGGTCAGCTTGTTCGTCTTCAGATATTTCCAGAAATCGAGCCATTCTTTATAATCCTTGCCCGCCTTGATCTCGCTCATCTGCTCGATCAGAGTCACTTCCTCGGGTTCGCAGCCGTAATGGGCCGCGATCATATCCTCGTCGATACGCTCGCGGATGTAGTATATGCCGCGATAATCGCCGTTCACATAGAGATTGACCGGTCTGTAGGCCTGCGCGAGCACATTGTCGATGTATCCGCTGCTTAAGGAGAGCGATGATATATACTCGTCCCTCATCATCGGCCCGTCGATATCCTGTGAACCCGAGCGCAGCACCAGCGCGTCAAACTCATCTATGTCGAGTTGGTCGAAAACCCTGTATCTGAGCTTTGTCGGCCCGTAATCAGATGAGAATTTCACGCGATAGCTCTTTTTATCGTACGCCCTGCTCGTGCATCCGGTAACGCAGATGCCGCAGTCGATCGAAAACTCTGCCTTCCCTTCGGAAAACAGTGCGATATTTGCCTTGTATTTTTTGCTCGACCTGTAGTTGGCGTTCATCGTATCGAAATCCCTGTCCGCGATCGATACCATCAGAACATCCATTTCATAATCGGGCTCACCTACGAAATAACCGTAGCTTGCGATAAAGCTGTCGATGCAGCCCTCTTCTTCGGCATAGGCTCTGACCGCGCAGGTCTTATCGACCGTGATCGGATCGCCGTTCCATACCTTTGAGTATTTGTCGGGAGTGCTGCCGTCGAGCGTATAGTGTATCGTACCGCCCGTAGTAAAGCTGATATACACCGCGCCGTCATAGAATCCCGGCTCGACATCCACCGCGGGGATATCCGCCATTCTCTCGTATCCGCCGCTGTTTTCCGCTCCAAGGCTCGGGAACGGATAGAGTCTGTAACCGCCGAGTCCGTCCCTGCCGTAACTGACGTCTGCGGGCAGACGGGTATACTGAACCTTGTCGATGATATTGCCGTCGGCATCGGCAAGATATATCTTCTCCCCGAAATATGAGAGCTTGAATGCGAGATCGTACTCGCTCTCTTTGTAATACTCACCCGTGCAGTAGAATACCGCGTATCCGCCGGGTTCGAGCTCTGCCGCGGGCAAAGGATAGTCCGTCAGATGCTTTTTTGAGTCCGAGAGATAATAATCCGAGAGCATGACAGTCTCTTCCGAACCGTTGTACAGCTCGATCATGTCAAAATATCCGCCGTTGTGCTTTACCGAGGAACTGTTGGTCGGGAGCACTTCGTTGATAAAAAGGCTGATCGGAGGCTCCTCCGGCTCAGCGGTAATGCTCCCGGCATCCGGACCGGTTTCGCCGTTATCGGCAGATGTTCCGTCGCTGCCTTCGTTCACATTGTCGTTGTCCGTACCCTGTCCCGATACATCTCCGCTCTGTCCCTGCCCGTTACTGTCCGTGCTGCCCGCATCCGGTACGGATGTAGGCTCCTGTGTGGGCGCTAAAGTAAGCACAGGTGCCGGAGAGGGCTTTGCGGAATAGGCACCCGCTTTCCCTGTATTCCCGCCGCCTGTGCAGGCAGTCAGCATCAGCGCCGCAAACAGCAGCACCGATGCCAGGATATGCTTTTTATCAATATCTCCTCGAGAGGATTGCCTCCGCGAGGAACAGGTCCTCGGGAGTAATGATCTTAATGTTCTCATAACTTCCTTCTGCAACAAAAACTGACTGCTGCATATATCTCTCTACCAGCATGGCGTCATCGGTAACGCCGTCGGCCTTTGCCGGATCCTTCGCGGTATCCTCAAAGAAACGCTCGTATGCCTTAAGGATCAGTCCGGTCTCAAAGCCCTGCGGTGTCTGGATTATGCGCAGCATGGACCTGTCCGGAACGGATGTCGCGATCTCGTCGGAATTGACCGTGCGGACTGTCTCCTTTGCCTTTACGCCGGGGCATACCGCGGGATACGCGAGCAGCGCTTCTCCGACACAGTTAATGAGCTGAGGGGATACGAGCGGTCTGACACCGTCGTGTACCATGATGAAGTCCGGACCACCCGACTCATAGAGTCCGCATGCTGCCTTGATACCCGCATAGCTGGAATCGAAGCGCTTCTTTCCGCCGCCGGTAATGCTCTTTACCTTCGGGAATCTGTCGCGTACAACATACTGCTGGACATAATCCTCGTCTCCCTCGGGGCATACTACCACGATCGAGTCCACCTTGCTGCCCTCAAACGCTGCAAGCGTGTGAGCGAGCACAATGTCCGACGCGAGTATCAGATACTGTTTCGGGGTTTCGGCACCCATGCGCAGGCCTTTTCCTGCCGCAACGATGATCGCCGCAATTGTCTTGTCTTTAATCATAGGCATCCTTTCCGGTTATCGGTAACCGCGTTTACCTCTTCAGGTGGTACCTTTAATCTTTGCAAAATCCTCTAATCTCAGGTTCGGCATCGCGTTCAGATCGAGCCCGTGCCGTGTACCCGAAATATATTCGTAATAGGCCGCGCAGCCTATCATTACCGCATTGTCCGTGCAGAGTACGGGCGAAGGATAGTACAGCTTCATCCCGTTCTTCTCGCAGGCCTCCTTCATCCCGGCCCTCAGTGCCGAATTCGAGGCAACTCCGCCCGCCATGGCAACTTTGTCGAATCCGTATTCCTTTGCGGCCTCGATCGTATGGCTGACGAGCACATCTACGACCGCTGCCTGGAACGAAGCCGTCACGTCAGCGACGGTTATGCCCTCCTCAGGATCGATCATTTCATGCGGATCAAAATCCGATCTGCCGGTCTTGGCCGAATAGACCACCGCGCCGTCGAGTCCCTGCTTCATCCTGCAGGAATTCAAATAATTGAGGACCGCGGATTTGAGTCCGCTGAAGCTGAAATCGTAGGGACTTCCGGCCACATGTCCGCGCGGGAAAAATACCGCGTCGCTCCTGCCCTCTTTTGCGCATTTGTCGACCTTGGGTCCGCCCGGATATCCGAGTCCCACGGCTCTGGCGATCTTGTCGAAGGCCTCGCCCGCCGCATCGTCATGCGTCCTGCCGATTATCTCGAATTTGTCGTAATCACGCACGATCACGAGATGTGTATGACCTCCAGAGACCACGAGGCACATAAAAGGCGGCTCGAGGTCCTTATGCTCCACATAATTGGCCGCGATATGGCCCGCGATATGATGCACGCCCACGAGAGGCAGCCCTGCCGCATAGCTGATGGCTTTTGCTTCTGCCACTCCGACGAGCAGCGCGCCCACCAGTCCGGGTCCGTAGGTCACCGCGATCGCGTCGAGATCGCTGAGTCCGACCGACGCCTCATCGAGCGCGGCCTGCCCCACGCGGTTTATCTTTTCTATATGTTTTCGCGACGCTATCTCGGGGACTACTCCGCCGTACAGCGTATGCAGATCTATCTGCGAATAAATGATGTTTGAGAGCGGCTCGCGTCCGTTTTTCGTGACCGACGCGGCCGTTTCGTCACAAGACGATTCTATCGAAAGAATCAATGTATCCTTTTCCATTACCGTTACTGTCCTTCCGCCATGCGCCATCCCATTATCTTCCAACGGTCCTTCGCATCCTGCACGAGAACGAACTCTTCGTAGGCACGGTCAAACGAATTGTCCTTCTCCTGCTTTATCGTAAAATAAATATTTATGATCGCGCGCTGGGGCGTTTCATTGCGGTAATACTTGATCTCGCCCGATTCCGCGACATTGTAGCTCTGTATCTTTGAGCCTGCTTTTTCGTAATTCTTGATCTCGGTCTTGATGAGCCCGATCATCTCGGTCCTGTCGTTCGCCGCGAGCAGATCGTCGGTATAGAGCTCACGCAGCTTGTCCGTAAGCTCGGTCAGCTGTACCTCGGAAACGCCGTCGCTGTAGAGACACTTGGTTATGCGGCAGTAATACTTCATGACCTCGCGCACCGTCGCCGGATAATCCTTTTCAAGGTCCCTCGAGATAAGCGTGTTGGCTTCGCTCACTTCCGCATCGGCTTCGATCGCGTTCTGCTGCCTGCCCCTGGTCACGGTCAGATAGATACCGACGATGAATACCGCGCCGAAAAGTATGCCTACTATCGTAGCTCCGAGTGATGATTTCTTCTTGGTCTGTGCCATCTTATCAATCCTCTTCAAAACGAATCACTGTGCTCTTAAGATCCCTGGCCGCAAAAGCGTTCGGGAATATGGCCCGTACCGGATCCATAAACTCCTCCGGCCTGATAAGGGAAGGACTGTAATGCGTCAGCCACATCTCCTTCGGCTGCGGATCCGACTTTGCGGCGATCCCTGCCGCCTCGGCAAAGGTCATGTGCTTGTGGTCGCGTGCCTTTGCTTCGGAACCCGGCTCACCGTACATACCCTCGCAGATGAACAGATCGGCACCGGAGGCCGCACCGATCATGGCCTCCACAGGCCTCGAATCCGTACAGTAGGTGACCTTTATGCCCTTTCGAGCGGGTCCCAAGATCATGTCCTGCGTGAAATGCCTGCCGTCATAGTCGAGCTCCATGCCCTTCTGCAGCCTGCTCCATAAGCAGAGCGGAACATTGTTTTCCTTTGCCTTTTCGGGCTCGAAACGTCCCTGACGGTCTACATAAACCGTATATCCGAAACAGGGTACGTTGTGATTGCACTTAAATGTCTCTATCCTGTAATCAAAAAGCTTAAACTCCTGTCCCGGAGTCTGTATCTCCATATACTGCAGCTCGAAAGGCAGCTCGGGCGCGATCGTGCGCAGTGCCTCGACCGTACGTGTCAGGCCCTTGGGTCCGATCAGCGTAACGGGCTCGGTCCTTTCCGCATTGCCTATCGATAAAAGGAGTCCGGGCAGACCGCTGATATGATCCGCGTGAAAATGCGTAAAGCAGATCACGTCGATATCGTGGAAGCTCCAGCCCTGCTCCCTGATGGCAACCTGAGTGCCCTCGCCGCAGTCGATCAGCAGACTGTGACCGCCGAGCCTCAGCATCAGCGCGGTCAGTCTCCTGCGGGGCAGCGGCATCATGCCTCCGGTTCCCAGTAAACAAACATCCAGCATTATTATCCTCAATCCTCTATCCCGAAGCGTTTGTGCGTCTCTGGATCGGTCAGGTCCAGATCCATCAGTATCGCATCCTCTTCGGGATTCTTATAATATCCTTTGCGCCGTCCCGTAGGGACAAAGCCCATGCTCTTATACAGCGCGAGCGCGGGCGCGTTGTTCTCTCTGACCTCCAGCGTGTACAGGAATATCTCATTCGTCGTACCGATGTCGATCATGGCATTTATCATCTCGGTGGCCAGGCCCCTCCTGCGGTAGTTCTCATCCACCGCGACATTCAGTATCTGGCCCTCTCCGGGTATGAGCAGCATCCCACAGTAGCCAGCGATCGTTCCGTCGTCGTCGCAAACCAGGAATACCTGATTGCGGCTGCGCAGCGCCCCTCTGAAGGAATCAACGCTCCATGGGTCCGAAAACAGCCGCCTCTCCAGATCCGCCACCATGAACAGATCCGCCGCCGCCATATCTCGAAGCTGCATAACTCCCATGATCCACCTCAGCCTTTCTCTCTCTCCGCCTGCGATACACGCAGATAAGTGGGTGCGTGATCCGCTGCATCCACAGTGATACCATGCTCAAAAAGCCTCATACCGAGCAGTGCGACCGATCCTGCGCGCTGCCTCGAGAGCTGCGCGGGCGCAAACGAATACGCCGTCTTCATGCCCTCCGCGATCAGATCCGCATATGCGGGCACGCCGTCCCCCAAAAATATCACGGGTCTGCCGTATGCGTTCAGTCTGTCGATCACATCGGCCACAGGTCCCGCGCTCTCGGGAACCACATTCGTGAGCACCTGCGGGTCCTCCCCGTTCCTAACGCCCGATACCGGCGCATAAACCTGTTTCCCGGCCTCGCAGCGGCTCATCGGAACAAATTCGTATATCCCGGAATAAACCTCCTGACGCCTAGCGTCCATCAGCGGACATATGAGCGCGTCTCCGGCTCCGTAGAGGTTAAACGCCATCGAATCGAGCGTCGGTACCTCAACGAGAGGCTTTGCGAGAGCCAGTCCCAGGCCCTTTGCCGTAGCCGAGCCGATCCTCAGTCCCGTAAACGAGCCCGGTCCGCGCGATATCGCTATCGCATCCGCGTTCTTTAGCTCTATGCCCGCCGCGGTAACGATCTCCTCCAGCATCGGGAGCAGCGTCTGCGAGTGGGTCTTTTTATTGTTCATCGTATATTCGGCGACCAGCCTGTCGTCCTCCGCGATCGCGACCGACGCGACGAGTGCCGAACTTTCTATACCTATTATCAGCATTTTACTTCAATCCTTCGATAATCAAACCCGCGTGAGGTGTCCTTGGTGATCGTGACGCGGACGGCCTCATCGGGGATCAGCTCCTCTATCAGCTCCGGCCACTCAACGATCGTGACACCGTCTCCGTAGAAATAATCGCGGTATCCGATCTCTTCCATCTCGCCGGGATCGTCGATCCTGTATACATCGAAATGGTACAGGGGAAGTCTCCCCTCCTCATAGATCTGGACCACCGTAAAGGTGGGACTGACAACCGGCTCGGAAATTCCGAGTCCCGCAGCCACGCCCTTGGTAAATACGGTCTTCCCGGTGCCGAGATCGCCGCTTAAGGCTATGACCGTGCCCGGTTTTGCCTCCAGGCCCATCCTGCGTCCGGCCTCAAAGGTTTCCTCGGCCGAATTAGTCTCTGTAAGCATTATAACTCCTCTTTTTTCAGCTTAAGGCGTTTTTCGTCCACATGCCTTTTAAGCAGCGACTCAAAGCCCGTTTTGTCGATGACCGCATCGCAGGGGAGCACGAATGCGCGGTTCCTCGCGATGTACATATAATAGCCCGACTTGCCCTGCTTTACCTTATACATCTTGTCCCATGAAAAATCCGCATATTCGTCGGTGCCTCTGGCCATGTCGAAGCCCTCGTCGCTGAAGGTATATGTGATCGTATTTTTCGGATCGCATATCAGTTCGGACTGCTTCTTAGCCTTGAACCACAGCGTAAAAGGGCTGTTGGCCAGGAACATGACCGCGATCGCGCCGAACAGCACGACCTGGATCGTGGAATAACCCTGCACGAGTCCTATGACAACGAACACGATGGCCGCTATTCCGAGCACTGCCGAGAGCGCGCCCATGACATTCATATAGGAATGATAGAACATGAACTCGAACATGCATCTCTGATCGGGCTTGGCCGCTATCACAAAGCTCGGCTCGGTATGCTCTATCCTTTTCTTCGGTTCGGTCTTTGCCGCTACCGCTTCGGGCATATAGTCGGCAACGCTTGTTTTTTCTTCGGTTTCGTCATTATCCGTATCGAAGCCCGCTTCGACAGCCTCGGCTTCTTCTTCGGCTTCTCTTAACTCCTCTTCGGTGAGAGTGCTGATATGCGCGAGTTCGCTGATGCCTCTCTTCTTTTTGTTTTCGTCTGTAGTAATGCCTGACATCTTTGTTCCGTGAACGCATCCGTTTGGATTAGCTTAAGTGCTGCGGACGCGCATTCTGTATATGTTTTAAGATCAGATGATCATGGTGAGCTGTATCCTCTGCTTTTTCAGATCGACGCTCATAACTTTTACCTCTACGATATCGCCTACGCTTACGGCGTCGAGAGGATGCTTGATGAACTTTTTATTCGTGATCTGCGAAACATGTACGAGACCGTCCTGATGTACTCCGATATCAACGAATACGCCGAAATCGATGACATTGCGCACGGTGCCCTTTAAGATCATGCCTTCCTTCAGGTCCTTCATCTCCATAACGTCGGTACGGAGGATGGGCTTGGGCATATCCTCACGGGGATCGCGGCCGGGCTTCTCAAGCTCCTTGATGATGTCGGTAAGTGTGATCTCGCCGATGCCGAGCTCCTCCGCCAGCTTCTTTTTATCCTTAACGAGGCTGCCGAGATGCGAAAGTCCGCTGCCTGCAGCGCTCACATCGGTAAATGAGTTGTCGGTCTTTCCTTTCGCGCCTGACTTCTGCGCGGGAGCCTCGGCCTCCACCTTCATTCCGGACTGCGCGTACGCCTTCATGAGGAGCTGGCCCATCGCCGAATTGGTATTTCTGATCGTAACCTCGCGGTTTCCGCCCTTGCGGTCGCCGCGGCGCGCCGCCTTGTCCGCAGCGTCGGCCTCGGCCTTCGCCTTGCTCTGCGCTGCCTTTACGGCCTTGGCCTGCTCTGCCTGAACCTTTTTGATATCGTCGGGGGTAAATCCGAGCTTCTCGAGGAGCTTTGTCGCAGCCTCATAGGACTCGGGATGCACGCTGGTCGCGTCGAGAGGATTCTTTCCTCCCACGATGCGCAGGAAGCCCGCGCACTGCTCGTAAGCCTTCGGTCCGAGCTTCGGAACCTTGAGGAGCTGGGCACGCGATACGAAGCGGCCGTTCTCCTCGCGGTATGCGACGATATTCTTTGCGATGGGCTTCGAAATACCCGAAACATATTCAAGCAGTGAAGCCGACGCGGTGTTCAGGTCTACGCCGACCTTATTTACACAGTCCTCAACGACGCCTTCGAGGGCCTCGCCGAGCTTTTTCTGGTTCATGTCATGCTGATACTGACCTACGCCGATCGATTTCGGATCGATCTTAACGAGCTCCGCGAGCGGATCCTGGATCCTTCGCGCGATCGATGCGGCCGAACGCTGTCCGACGTCGAAGTTCGGGAACTCCTCCGTTGCGAGCTTACTTGCGGAATAAACCGAAGCGCCTGCCTCGCTTACGATAACGTAGCTCAAGTCGGGCTTGTTGATCTCCTTTAAGAGCTCAACGATAACCTGCTCCGACTCACGCGACGCGGTTCCGTTGCCGACCGAGATAAGGGTTATATTGTACTTGGCAATAAGCTGCTTTAAGATAGCCTTTGCCTTGGGGATGTTCTTCTGAGGGCCGTCTGTGGGATAGATAACGACTGTGTCGATGACCTTGCCCGTGGGATCGACTACGGCGAGCTTACAGCCTGTCCTGAACGCGGGGTCCCAGCCGAGTACCACATGTCCCGCAACGGGAGGCGCCATAAGGAGCTGTGTCAGGTTCTTACCGAATACCTTGATCGCGCTGTCCTCGGCCTTCTCCGTAAGGTCGTTCCTGATCTCGCGCTCGATGGCGGGCGCGATGAGACGCTCGTAAGCGTCCTCTATCGTGGCCTTTAAGAGGTCGTTGGTGTACTGATTGTCCTTTTTGATGATCATCTTCTGCAGATAGTCGAGGATCCGCTCAACGGGTGCCTCGATCTTGACTGTCAGGAACTTCTCTTCCTCGCCGCGGTTCAGCGCGAGCACGCGGTGTCCGAGGATCGTGCTGACCTTCTCCGAGAACTTATAGTACATCTCGTAAACGGACTGTGCCTTCTCGTCCTT
>JAGCSS010000332.1 GCA_017964055.1 Lachnospiraceae bacterium | reverse complement strand
CCACGTCAGTGCGGCTATCTGGTCCAGCAGACCGTAGTTTCCCGTAGTCCCGACAGGTGACTCGGCTGCCAGCTCTTCATTTGCCATATAGCCGAAGATGCCGAGCCTGTATGCGAAATTAACGAAAATAACGCCTTTCTGCGCGAATGAATCACCCCTGTACTCGGTATAGTACGACTGCCCTGTGGTGAGAGACCCTCCATGCACATAAAACACTACAGGCAGCGGTTCACCCGAATAATCTGCGGGTCTGTAAACATTCAGGTAAAGGCAGTCCTCATCTTTTGCCTCTTTGTAATTGTCAAAAAGACTGAAGTTGTATTTATGGAAGCCCAGGATCTGATACAGCGAGCTGTACAGAGTTCCGTTCGTGTTCTGCATGGCCATGGGGCCGTAGGTATCGCAGGCACGTACACCATCGTATTTATCGGGCGCCTGCGGTTCCTTCCAGCGCAGATCGCCCACAGGTGCCTTCGCATAAGGGATGCCGGCGTAGATCTCGACGGTCCGGTCTTTACTGTACACGCCGGTCAGTTCGCCTTCCGCCACTTTTACGATGCCGGTCTTTTCGACTCCGAAGCCCTCTACCGCAGGTACGCGCTTAACGGGCGGCGCAGTAACGAGATATATGACTGCAAGAAGCGCCAGAAATCCCAGCCAGCATACAGGGCCGAGCGCTCTGCCCCGACGTTTTCCGTCATCGCTGACCGCTCGATAATATTTTCCTTTCTTTACCAGACTGCGCCTGAACAGCACGAACCCTACGATCGCAGCCGCAGTCAGTACCCATCCGATAACCGTATTCTTTGACAGCTCGATCAAAATCAGATAGAGCAGCGAGATGATCGCCAGTGCGATCACAAAACCGGTCGAAGAACGTTTCTTTTCCATGTTTTATTCCTTTCAAAAATGCATGGTCTCTTGCAGATCCCCCGCTCCGCCGGACTGTTTGATTGCCTGTTACTCCCGAGTATGCCCCTCAACTTTCTGTTTTGCTGCCGTACTATCGATTATTCTCCTTCTCCGCTTCTATCCTTTCCGCCAGATCGTTCAGATAGATCCAGCGCTCGGTCTTTGCATCAAGCTCTGCCGACGCGGCGTCCTTCTGCGCCATCAGGTCGTTCAGTTTACTGTAGCTCGAGGCATTGGCTGCGATCTCTTCGTCGAGCTGCTTTATCTTATCCTCAAGAGCCGCGATATCGTCATCTATCGTTTCGAACTCGCGCTGCTCCTGATAGGTCATTTTAAGTTTCTTCGGCGCATTGGCTTTCCATGAGTTCGCGGTGCTGCCGGAGTTTTCGTGTCCCTGCGCCGCTTCATTGCCCGAATTATCGGATCCGTACTTGCCCGCCGCCTTATTTCCACTATAGTTTCCGGCCCTCCCGGCCTCCAGCTCCTTCTCGCGGAAATCGGTGTAGTTGCCTTCAACCTGCTCGATCACGCCGCTGCCTCTGAAAACAAACAGGCGGTTTACGAGTTTGTCGAGGAAATACCGGTCATGCGAAACCGCGATGATGATGCCCTCAAACGTCGCCAGATAGTCCTCGAGTATCGTGAGCGTCATAATATCGAGGTCGTTGGTCGGCTCGTCAAGGACCAGCACATTCGGCGCCTCCATAAGGATCTTCAGCAGATACAGCCTGCGTTTCTCTCCGCCCGAGAGCTTGCCGATCGGCGAATACTGCTTGTCCGCATTGAACAGGAAACGCTCGCACATGCGCGACGCGGTGATCGGCCCCTCCTTCGTGTATATGGTCTCGGCCGTATCGCGGATATAGTCGATCACTCTCTGCGCGGGATCCATAAACTCGCATTCCTGCGCGAAATACCCGACCTTCAGCGTTATTCCGGTCTCAACCCTGCCGGAATCGGGCGGGATAACACCTGTGAGTATCTTTACCAGAGTGGACTTTCCGCAGCCGTTCGGACCGACTATTCCGATCCTCTCATTCTGCAGGAAAATATACGAAAAATCGGCGATAACACATTTGTCCCCGTAGGATTTGGCTATATGCTCCGCCTCGAGCGTTTTGCGTCCCATGCGCGTAAATGCTGAGAACAGCTCAACATTCTCGGTCTCGACCGGCTTTTTGCGGTCCCTTAATGCCTCGAAGCGCTGTATATGAGCCTTTTGCTTTGTGCTGCGGGCTCTCGCGCCTCTCATCATCCATGCGAGCTCCTGCCGGAACAGCGACTTTGCCTTGCGCTCGGTCGCGATCTCGCTCTCCTCACGCTCCGCTTTTAATTCTATAAACCTTGAATAATTGGCCTGATACGAATACAGGCTACCCTTATCCAGCTCAAATATCTTATTCGTTACTTCATCAAGGAAATATCTGTCATGCGTAATACAGATAAACGCTCCTCTGTAGGCCTTAAGCGTATCCTCGAGCCACTCGGTCATCTCTGCGTCCAGATGGTTCGTGGGCTCATCGAGGACCAGGATATCCGAATCCGTGAGCAGCGTCCGCACGAGCGCCGCGCGCTTTCTCTGACCGCCGGACAGATGCGCGGGATTCACATCGGGATCCTCGATCCCGAGCTTTAACAGATCGGCTCGTGCCTCACCCTCGAGATTCCTGTATGCGTCCGCGTGTGTTTTGTCCTTTATCACATTCTGCAGCAGTGTCAGCGACTCATCAAACTCGGGAGTCTGCGGCAGATATGCGATCCTGAGACCGTTCCTCATCGTGATGCTGCCCGTATCGGTCTCCTCAACACCCGCTATGATCTTCAGCAATGTCGATTTGCCGGTGCCGTTCACACCGATCAGTCCGCATTTATCTCCTTCATTTATGCCTAAGCTCACGTCCCGGAACAACTCGTTCGGTCCGTAGCTCTTGCTCAATCCCTCTGCAACCAACAAATTCATACTGTATCTTTCCTGTCTGTCAGCTTATTTACCTGCTAATTCTATTACATCTTACTTAAAAACACAAATTAAACTATTATGAAGACTGACCATGATATATATATGATTTTTAATATTTCGTTTATGACCAGGCTCCGGCGCACTCGGCTTGAAGCAGCAAAAAAGGACGGCCGCCCATCGGGCGGCCGTCCAAGCCATTCTTAACTATTCAAACAATGATTAGTCTTCCTTGCGGCTCTTCTTGGTAACAACAACGCCTGCACCAACAAGAACAGAACCGATAGCGTAAAGAACTGCTGCACTTACAACGCCGGTCTTAGGAAGAGAAGCGCCGGCTACGGGTGAAGTAGCGGGAACGGTACCTTCCTTAGCGATGTAGTTGCCATCCTTGCCAAGAAGTGCGTAACCAACAACTACGAGGTTAGCGCCGCTCCAGTTGCAAGGGCAGTACTGGCTGTAGCTCTCGCCGTTAACGAAAGGAGAAGTTGAACCAAAGTTGGTGTAGTAAACGCCGCCGTCATAAGCAACGGGCTCTACAGCATCGCCGTTTGTCCAGCCGTTGTTCTCAGCATTAACAACAAGGTTGATGCTTCCGGTTGACTCGGGTGTGCAGAATAAAATCATACCATAGCAGTCAGCAACATGGTCAGCGCCAAGGAGACCGGGATCGCCTTCCTCACCCTGTACGCACAGAGTAAGGTTATCATATGAGTTAACATACAGGTTAGCGCCCTTAACTGCCGAGTAATCGATTCCGTCATAGTTAGCTGCGGATGCAGGGATAACGGATGCTGCGATGGTCATAACCGCAACGAGTAACAAAGCTACCAGTTTCTTCTTCATGAATAAACCCTCCTAAGTATTATGAATAGTTTTTATATTTACGGGAAAACCCTCCCCATAAATCAAGGTAATTATGAAATCTGAAACGTTGAATCCATGCTTTGCAATATTTCCTTCACGAAATATATTATAGCATCTGCCGTTTCAAAAGACAAGCAACAATTAGTCCTGAACCGCGTCTATCAGCATCTGGATCTCGTCTTTCATGGTCTCATAACGCTCAGCCGCAGTCTCTACGTCGATGTTCCACCAGTAGTTATTGTTGTTGTTAACCTGAGGAACCAGCTTGTAGATGCAGGCTGTCTGATGATCGCGAAGGATCTCAAGAGTCTCGTCTACTGCTCTCTCATCGCAGAAATTCGGAT
>JAGCSS010000331.1 GCA_017964055.1 Lachnospiraceae bacterium | reverse complement strand
CTCGATAATATCATCCGCACGGAGCTAGGATATCCGCTGCGCAATGAGGCATGGGCACAGCCGTGGGCGACAAGCGACCGGTATAAGAGCTATGAGCACGAGCTGAGCCTGCGGTATGTATTTGAATCCGAGATCGCGGATGTAGATGTAACGCTCGCGCTCGAGGATGCGGGTGACTGCGGGATACTGTTCAATCAAGATAAAATAGCTGCAGAGCCGGAAGGATATTACGTCGATCTCGACATCGGAAAGGTACATCTCGGGCCTCTGAAAAAGGGCCTTAACGAGATCGTAGTCACGATACCGTACAATGCGGCGAGGAATGTCGAAGCCATGTATCTGCTGGGCGACTTTGGTGTGCGCATCGCGGGCAGTACCGCGGTGATCTGCGCATTGCCGGGAGAGCTGTGCTTTGATGATGTTTCAAAGCAGGATCTCGGTTTTTACAGCGGGAATGTGGATTATCTGTTTGACATCGATGTGCCGGGTGACGGAGATCTGGTTATTTCGGCGACCATGTTCAGATGCCCGGCGATCGCTGCGGAGGTTGACGGCAAAAGAGCGGGACTGATCGCTTTCGCGCCTTATGAAGTGCGGATCACAGGCATAACTAAAGGAAGGCACAGCATTAAGCTCACTGCGTTCGGAAACCGCATGAACACATTCGGACCGCTGCATCTGTGCGATTATGACAGACGGTCTCAGAGTCCGAACGCATGGCGGACAGAGGGCGCGCGATGGTCATACGAGTACAGGACCGACCCGTTCGGCATACTGAAACGCCCTGAGATAAGGTTTTACGGCCGGACCTGAGATACATTAAGCCGGATCCGGACGGATGCCGGCGGATAAAGCAAAAGGATATACAGGAGGTATTACTATGGGGATCATGACAAGACCTGAGGTGAAGACACTCGCTGACGGCGGAAAGTACTGGGAGCATGAGTATGAGCATTTTTATCTGAAAGCGTATGTGCCCGCGACTTCGATCGACGGACAGGTGCACAATTACGGCTTCAGGGCACCGCTTCTGCTGGTGTTTGAGGAGAACCGTCTCGGAGAAGACGAAGCGGTTGCTTTTGCAAAGGACAGCGGTTTCGCGGACATTGCGTCGGCCACCGATTCGAGCGTGCTGTTCGTTTATCCGACCTGCAACGGAGGCTGGGAGAGCGCAGACGTTGAGCTGTACAAAGAGCTGATCGCCGAGACGAAGATCAATTTCGCATACAAAGACGGCATCTGCGAGATCACGGATTTCTTTACGCGCACCTTTAAAGGCTATTTCATACGCGGAGCGATATTCAGGGCCGATATCTACAGCTTCGGCAGATCCGCGGATTACTGCGCGAAGCATCTGTTAAAAAAGATCGACGGCGAGTACCTGTGGGGCCCCGGCGAGATCACGCCTGCGATGGTTTCGATGGAGCGTTTAAGCGTTGTTCCCGATGTTGAGAGAAAGGATATCGCGATAATAAGCGTAGGCAATACATCCGAGATCAATGCGGCTTTTTCGGGATGTGAGAATCTCCTGATAAAGGAAGAGGCCGATTACAGAAAGGATTTCCGTTCATTTGTGAGGAAATACAAGATGTGGTGCGGACATATCGATCTCGAGCCGGATCTCGACGCACTCAATATGATCGAGGAGCGGGGAGTGGCTGAGGTTACGACTTCACCGCGCAATATGCGCTATAAAGAACCCACGCACAAGGTCGGCTATTTCGCGTATTACAACAAGGGCATATTCGATAACGGCCCCGTACCGCTCGTTGTAGGCTTCCACGGTGGCGGTGATTCTTCGATGTATCTGACGTATGTCGCCGGATGGTGGGAGATCTGCCACAGGTACGGTTTCCTGTTCGTATCCCTCGAGAATCATCAGGACGTTCCGGCGCCCGAAGCGATTCAGGTGGTAGAACATCTGAAAAAGAAGTATAATGTTGATGAAAAGCGTGTGTACGCCACCGGCTTCTCCATGGGCAGCGGCAAGACCTGGGATATGTTCCAGGAGTTCCCCGAGACTTTTGCGGGACTTATGCCGTGCAGCGCGTTGTTCCCTGTTAAGGACAATCCGTTTGGACTGTCGATGGGCGATCCCGGTTTCAACATGACTGTCAGCGTGCCGATATTCTATTCGGGCGGAGAAGAGTCGCATCTGGGAGAACTGCCCAAGCAGAGCGAGACCTGCGTTGACAGGATCCGCTATCTGGCTAAGGTCAATAAGCTGGTCAAGAGCTTTGACAACATCAGATTTGAGGATAAAGACAGCTGGGAGAATCCTGTTTACGGCATATACGGCGATGAGGTCGAGAAGATCCCGGATGAGTCGAGAGGCAGCACGCTTACGGTTAATTATTTTAAGAGTGAGGACGGCGTGATCCGCACGGCACTCGCGAGTGTGAGCGGGCAGATCCATGAGTGCCGCCATCATTCATGTGAAAATGCATGGAAGTTTGTCTCACGGTTTTCGCTGGACAATAAATGACGACCTTTACGGGAGGTAACTGAGTAGGCTTATGCGTACCGTTTTGCTCTCAATGCAGTATTTCTGCATATTCGGACTGATATTTGAAAGCTGGATCATATTCAAGAAACTGAAAGGGCAGATACACCTGTATCTGCTCTTCAGCTGCGTTACGGCTTTGATAGCGAACCTCGGATATCTGCTGGAGCTTAATTCGAAGACTGAGGATTCCATGCTCATGTCGGTCCAGTTCGCATATCTTGGGCGAACCTGGTATGCATTCTTCTTATTCCTGTTCGTTACTTCTCTTGGCGGATTCAAGGTTCCGGAATTCCTCAAACGGATCCTGATGCAGACACATATCCTGATATATCTGGCCATACTGACCATGCCCGGACACAATCTGTATTATAAGGATATCGTGTACAGAACGGACGGGCTGTTCTCCAGAATAGAGCATGGCAATGGTCCGATCCATCATTTACTGATGGCACTTCAGTTCTTTTACATCGTGTTCGGGATGTATGCTCTGATCAGAGGATATCTGAGGGAGAAAAAACCGAAAACAAAGCGAAGTATATTGGTTGTTATCATTTCTGTGTGCATCCAGAGTCTGTTCTTCCTGATCCAGACAGCCCATATAGGCGGTCTGTCCGATATCTATGATGTAACGGCACTCGGATATTTCATAGGCACTATCGTCATGCTGATCGCGATAGTATCGTTTGACCTTCTCGGAATGAACGATATCGCGAAGGAAATGATGATCGACCGTATTTCCGAAGGCATAAACGCTGTGGATAACAACGGCATAGTGCAGTACTACAATGAGCCTGCAGCCGGGATGTATCCGAAACTTTCGATCGATGATAAAATTCACGGAGAACAGCTGGCAGAGGCGCGTAAGGGACAGAGCGAGATCATTGATTCGATAAAGAAAGCGATAGCCGAAGGCAAAAACATAGAGATAAACGACAGGATATACGGACCCGAGGAAAACGATATCATCCATAACGGCGAGAATTTCGGTAAGCTCTACGCACTCGCGGACGAGACCGATCACATCAGGTATATGGATGAGCTGAGGCAGCAAAGAGAGATCGCCGACAGCGCGAACGAGGCAAAGAGCCGATTCCTCGCGAATATGTCGCACGAGATCAGGACGCCCATCAACGCCGTACTCGGCATGGATGAGATGATCCTGCGCGAATCTCAGGAAAAGAGCATACGTACCTATGCCGCGGATATCATGTCTGCCGGAAAGACGCTGCTCTCTCTGATCAACGATATCCTTGATTTCTCAAAGGTCGAGGAAGGCAAGATGGAGATCATACCGGTCCAGTACGATCTTTCTTCACTGATAAACGATCTGGTCAACATGATCAGGGACAGAGCCGCGAAAAAGGGCCTTAAATTCGTTGTCGACGTGGACAGGCATATTCCGCATCTGCTGCACGGCGACGAGATCCGCATAAAGCAGTGCGTGATGAATCTGCTGACCAATGCGGTAAAATACACCGAGAATGGCACAGTGACATTAAGAGTCACTTTCACTCCGGCCGAAAAAGGCAAAAAGTCGGTCATGCTTGGATTTGCGGTGGAGGATACCGGCATCGGTATGAAGCAGGAGGACATGGAAAAGCTGTTCTCCCCGTATAAGCGAATAGAGGAAAAGAGAAACCGCCTGATCGAAGGCACGGGACTCGGCATGAGCATCACACGGCAGCTGCTCGAGCTGATGCAGGCGAAGCTGGAGGTGCGGAGCGAATACGGAAAAGGTTCGTGTTTCTCCTTTGAGGTGAAACAGAAAGTCATCTCGTGGCAGGAGATCGGGGATTATTCCGACAGGCTGGCTGAGTCGTCCGAGAACGGGCCTTCGTATCATGAGCTGTTCCACGCACCCGACGCACGCATACTTGTTGTGGATGACACCGAGATGAACCTGACCGTGATCAGGAGCCTGCTCAAAAAGACCGAGATCCGCATAGATACGGCGGAGCGCGGAAGAGACGCGCTCACTCTGGCCGCAGGCAATCAGTACGACGCGATATTCATCGATCATATGATGCCCGATATGGACGGTATCGAAACGCTGGAGCATCTGCGCGAGTCCGGTAAGAATACCGAAACTCCCGCCATAGCGCTCACCGCGAATGCCGTTTCGGGCGCGAGGGAGATGTATCTGAACGCAGGCTTTACAGACTATCTGTCAAAGCCCTTGGACGGCGCGAAGCTCGAAAAACTGCTGTCGGAAGTTTTGCCGGCGGAAAAGCTGAAAAAGCCTGTTTCCTTGTATGCATCGGATACGTCCGGAAATACTCCGGAGACCTCACGCATACTCGTTATCGACGATGACGAAACCGTGCGCGAGCTGGTAAGAGGCATCATGGAGCCGCAATACTCGATCCTTACCGCAAACAGCGGCGCTGAGGGTGTTAAGGCCGCAAAGGATAACATCCCCGACCTTATCATGCTCGATGTGCATCTGACGGATCTCACAGGCTTTGAGGTCATGCAGAGACTGAACAACGAGTCATCCACGGCAGAGATACCTGTGCTCCTGATAACAGGCGACCATGATTCGGTTACCGAGGAAAACGCGTTTAAGAGCGGAGCGGCCGACTTCATACGCAAGCCTTTCGTTCCCGATATCTTAAAGCAGCGCGCGAAGCGCCTCATAGACCTGTTCCATTATCAGCAGTATATCGAGAATGAGGTAGAGAAACAGACCAACCGCAGCAGGAGACTCAGCCGCGACATGATGCTGGTGCTCTCGAAGACCGTTGATACGAAGGACCATTATACGGACGGTCATTCGCGCAGGGTTGCGGCGCTGTGCGCGGAGATGGGCAGAAGGCTCGGCAAGACCGATAAGGAGCAGATAATGCTCTATGAGATCGGCCTGCTGCACGATATAGGCAAGATAGGCATACACGAAGATATCATACATAAAAATACCAGACTTTCGGACGATGAGTTCGCCGAGGTTAAGGCGCATACGGTAAAGGGCTATGAGATCCTTAAGGAGATCACCGACATGCCGATGCTCTGTGAGGGCGCGAGATGGCATCACGAGCGTTATGACGGCACCGGATATCCCGACGGGCTTAAGGGCGAAGAAATCCCCGAATCCGCAAGGATCGCATGCATTGCCGACTGCTATGACGCGATGACCAGCACCAGGACCTATTCCGTGCCCAAAAAGCAGGAGGATGTCCGCGCTGAGATCGTCCGCTGCAGCGGTAAATGGTTCGACCCCGCCATCGCGGATGTGATGCTCGCGATGATCGACGAGGATACCGAATACAAGATGAACGAGAACGCGAAGGGCAGCGATGTCTGGAAGGAATACGACCGCCTCTGGGACAAGATGCGGACTCAGGATTCCGCGGCTAAGCCCGAATCTCAGCTTCCCGGGTATCTTCTCGCGATCGACGGACTCGATTGTAAGACGGGAGTTAAGAACTGCGGCTCGCCCGAGGATTATGTTTCGGTTCTCTCGGTATTTAAAAAGACTGCGGGGACTAAGGCCGACGAGATAGAGCAGAGCCTGACGGACGGCGATATCGCGGCATATACGATCAAGGTACATGCACTTAAGAGCTCGGCTCGGATAATCGGAGCCGCTGAGCTATCAAAGCTCGCGGAGCAGCTCGAGGCTGCGGGAAAGAACAACGACAGGGCATTTATCGAGGCCAATACGGGCAGACTCCTTGGCATGTACCGTGAGCTCGATAAGGCTCTTGACGGCGGAGAGGAAAAGCAGCTGCCGGCGATCGGCGCAAAGGCTCTGAAAGAGGCCTATCAGACGATGTATGAGATAGCGCAGAGCATGGACTACGAGCTGATGGACGGGATACTTACCGACCTGAGGGGATATTCGTTCGAGCCTGCCGATGAGGAGCGCATTTCCGCAGTTGAGAAGCTCCTGACAGAGCTTAACTGGGACGGCATTTCCGCCCTGGTAAAAGAGGTTATATAAATTATTGATCTTATGAGGTGAAAAGATGGGTACTGTCGGCACAGCGGCAAAGGTTGTTATTGTCAGCATGACTGAAAGCTTTCTCGCAAAGAGTCTTGTGACCAAGCTGGACAGGGTAAACATTAAATCGGAGTTTTCACTCGCCGAGATAAAGGAGCTGGAGAACCACGCAAAGACGATGGAGCTCGTGGTGCTGTTCATGAGCGAGGAGTTCGAGACTTCACCCGAATCGCTCGTATACCTGAAAGACATCATCCAGGACCGCGACATCGGCCTGCTCCTGATAGGAGAGGACGAGCTGTTCGACATCGCCAAAAAGAGCATTCCCGAGCAGCTGATAACGGAGACTTTCCCCAGGCCCCTCGATATCGACAGGCTGGTGAAAAGGATAGGCACATATCTCGATGAGAATACCGGTGATAAGCGTAAAAAGACCGTCCTGATCGTAGATGACGATATCAATTACATGCGCACGGTCTATGTATGGCTCAAGAACGATTATCATGTCGGCATGGCGTCCAACGGAGTGCAGGCGATCAGCTATCTGGCCAAAAACAAGGCGGACCTGATCCTGCTCGATTATGAGATGCCGATAGCCAACGGACCGCAGGTGCTTTCCATGCTGAAAAATGACTCCGAGACGGGGCAGATCCCGGTAATGTTCCTGACGGGACACGGAGACAAAGAAAGCGTCCTGTCCGTGATCGGCCTGAATCCCGTCGATTATCTGTTAAAGACGATCGACAAGGAGACGCTTCTCGCCAAACTGAACGCTTTCTTCAGTAAGAAATGATCATTCGATCGATTTGAGCGATTCCGCCATATTGATGCGTTTGAGCTTAAAGAACATCACGAAATCCACGAGCAGAGCGAACGCGAAAGTGTAGAGTATCGCGTACAGGTAACTGGGCGGATTGATATGCACATCAAAGGTGACCATATCGATCTTTATGTTCGACATGACATATTGATGCAGCCATATGCCTATGGGTATGCCCACTGCGGCACCCAGAGCTGTCAGGGCGAGGTTCTCGCGGAATACATAGGCGGCGGTCTCGTTCGGATAGAAGCCGAGGACCTTGATCGTGGCTATCTCGCGGATACGCTCGGTGATGTTGATGTTCGTCAGGTTATAGAGCACTATGAACGCCAGCGCGGCAGCGCAGAAGATGACGAGCACGACGATATAGTTCATGGTCTTCATCATCTTTGAGAACATATCGAGCGTGTCGGCGTTGACATTTACCGAAGCAACCTTATCATGATTCATAAATGCGGCAGCGGCCTCATGCAGGTCGGTGCCGTCTTTTATGTTGACGGCTGCGGATCTGAAAATACTGTGCGGCGGTTCGGACGGCCGGAAGCTCAGATACGTGTCGGCACTGATATATGCGTATGAATTGAAATAGTTGTCGCATATACCGCTGACTTTAAGTGTGTATTCATTGAAATCCGAATCCCTGAAGGTGATCATGCTGCCGACCGTGAGGTTATTGATCTTAGCCGCGTTGTGCGTGATGATAACTTCACCCGGGGCAGGGAAGGGGAGCTGCTCGCCTGTCTTTTTGTCGTGGAGTTTGAGCAGTTCGGTCCAGTTGCGGTCGCTCTCGAGCACGACCATATTCAGCGAACGGATCGAGCCGGTACCGACGGGATCTGCGCTGAACTGAAGGATCGGCATGAATTCACTGAGAGACCCGGCGAACTCATTTTTGAAATCATCTATTTCGTCATAGGTCAGAGCCTCGGAGAAATTGACCATCTCATCGTAGACCTGTATCCTGGTGTACTGTTCGTCCGCGATCTCGGTTATCGAATCCCTGATGCCGTAGCCGGTCAGCAAAAGTCCCGTACAACCGCCTATGCCGAGCAGCATCATAACGAAACGGCCCTTGTAGCGGAAGATGTTGCGGATAGATACCTTGTGCAGGAATTTGATCCTTTTCCAGATAAAGCCGATGCGCTCGAGCAGTATGCGTTTGCCGCTCTTGGGCGATTTTGGCCTGATAAGCTCTGCGGCCACGCGGCTGAGGTCATAGCGGCAGGAGATGAAAGTGGTTCCGGCCGAGCATATGAGCGCGACAGCGATCGAAACCGTAAACAGTACGGGATCGAACAGGAAGCGGATAGGCGTGAAGCCGTACATCAGGCCGTAAACCTTCCAGATGATGGTCGGGAACGCATAGCAGCCGAGGAAGAATCCTCCGACTCCTCCGAAGAGGGCTGCGCTGCCCGAGTAGATAAGGTACTTGGCCATGATCGTACCTGAGCTGTAGCCGAGCGCCTTTAATACACCTATCTGAGTGCGCTGTTCCTCGATCATGCGGCTCATCGTGGTAACGCAGACCAGAGCGGCAACGAGGAAGAAGAATACCGGGAATACCACCGCGATACCGTCAACGATCTTCGAGTCGTTCTCAAAGCATGCATAGCCTATGTTCTCGTCACGGGTAAGGACGTAAGTCGTTGGCTCCTTAAAGTCGGCGAGCTGCTGTTCGGCGTCTTCGAATTCGGCTTTTGCGTCATAGAATTCCTGCTCTTTATCTGCCAGTTCAGCTTCACCGTCAGCGAGCTTTTTCCGCGCGTCTTCGAGTTCGGCGTCACCGTCGGCTACCTCTGTTTTTGCGTCGGCGAGCTTTTGCCTGCCGTCCTCGAGTTCTGTCTTGCCATCATTTAACTCTGCCCATCCGTCGGCGACTTTAAGCTTTGCGTCTTCAAGTTCCCTGCGGCCGTTTGCGATCTCGTCTTTCGAGCTCTCGTAAGCTGCGAGGTTTTTCTCATATTCGGCTTTTCCGGTATTAAACGCCTCAAGTCCGGCTTCATATTCAGCTCTGCCCGCTTCGAGCGCGGCCCTGCCCGAAACGAGTTCGGCGCGGGCCTCTTCGAGTGCTGTCCTGTTGGCTTCAAGCGTTGCTTTCGCAGCTTCGAGCGCGGTAAACTGCTCAGACAGCTGAGCCATGGCCATTTCTTCGGGAAGACCCATGGCCATTATGGCTTCTTTCGCTGCGAGGAGTTCCTGTTCCTGTCCCTGCAGCTGCGAAAAAGCTTCATTCAGCTGTTTTTCATTAGCATCGAGCTCTTTTTCGCCGGCCTCGATAAGCTGTTCCTTTTCATTGAGCTCATCGGCCGCTGCGGAAAGTGCGGCCTCGTTATCCGCGATCTGCTTTGCGGCTTCGGAGAGCTTCTTCTTGCCGTCTGCCAGTTCTTTTTCGCCGTCTGAAAGGAGTTTTTCGTTGTCGGCTATCTCTTTCTCGGCATCGATGAGTTTTTGCTCGTTTTCGGCTATTTCTTTCTCCGCGTCGGCGAGCTTCGCTTCATTTTCGGCGATCTCGGCGCGGGCGTCGGCAAGTTCCTGTTCACCGTCCGCTATTTCCTGTTTGCCGTCTTCGATCTCTTTGTGGGCATCAGCGAGTTTCTGTTCGGCATCGGCCAGTTCCCTGCGCGCATCCGTAAGCTCACCGTCGGCATCGGAATACAGCCTGTTGTAGCGTATCATGGCGCGTTCGGTGAGAGCATCCTCCATACCCGGCTTATTCTCGTCCTTGAAACTTTTATAATCGTCGGAATAAATATACGGATCGGAATCCATCTTTACATAGATGTCCGTATATACCTCGAAATCGAAATCTTCGGGAAGGATCAGGCAGAAATAGCTGACGGAGCCGTTGCCGACAGAGGTCGTTCCGCGCTCGTAATTAAGATAGAGCGGAGAGTACGCAAGACCGACTATCGTAAAGTCTCGGCGCGCGAAGTTTTCAAGATTGTCATCGGTATTGGAATCCGCTAGTCTGATCGTCGTGCCGATCATCGATTCGGAACAAAAGCGGGCATCCGCGACAGCCTCACCCGAAGAGACGGGCATGCGGCCGGCGGTGAGAGAGGGCGTATTGATGCCGGGAGTTATGGAGTGGAAGCTGACGGCGACTTCGGCAGAGCCGTCGGTGACAACGGCATCGGCGTGGTAGGCGCCGCTCGCGGCACGGACACCGGTCATGCGGCGCAGTGCCTCCGCATCGGCTTCCTCCAGACCCAGAGTAGATATCAGGCGGTAATCGTAAAAACTGTGCTCTTTTAAATAATCATCGGTAACCTTGACCATGGCCCGTCCGGTGACCTTTAATCCCGAAAAGAAGCCGACACCGAGCGCAATGATGGCAAAAATGGCAAGATAACGCCCAAGGCTCGCGCGTATCTCGCGCAGGGTCGTTTTCCACATGCTCCTGTTCATTGCAGCTGCCGCCTCCTTTCTTTTTTTCTATGCCGATGATTTTGTTGCCGGTGCCTGATACTGTGGTACCTGTCACAATTCGAATTACCAGTCTATCTCTTCGACGGGGACTATATGGTCGTTCATGCGCATGTCCTTGATAGTGCCGCTTTTGACCGTTATTATGCGGTCGGCCATGGCGGTCAGGGCCTGGTTGTGGGTGATGACGATGACCGTCATGCCCTGTTTGCGGCAGGCGTCCTGCAGCAAGGAAAGTATCATTTTACCTGTATTGTAATCGAGCGCGCCGGTCGGCTCGTCGCAGAGCAGGAGTTTGTGATTCTTGGCAAGCGCACGGGCAATGGCCACGCGCTGCTGCTCGCCGCCGGAGAGCTGTGCGGGGAAATTCTGCGCGCGGTCCTTTAAGCCGACGCTTTCTATGACACTCATTGCATCGAGGGGATTCTTGCAGATCTGAGAGGCCAGCTCGACATTTTCCACGGCGGTCAGGTTCTGGACCAGATTATAGAACTGGAAGACAAAGCCGATGTCATGGCGGCGGTAAGTGGTAAGACGCATGGAATTGAAGGATGAGACTTCCTCGCCGTCGAGCGTTACGCGTCCGGAGGTGGCGGAATCCATGCCGCCGAGGATGTTGAGGATAGTGGTCTTTCCGGCGCCGCTCGCGCCGACGATGACGCAGAATTCGCCCTTTTCAACGCAGAAATTCACATCGCGCAGCGCTTCGATATCCATTTCACCCATATGATAGACTTTCCTGACATGCTCGAATTCGACAAAACTCATTTATATACCTGCCTTTTCGGTAATATCCTTTGTTTTGCTTCATTATATCCTCTTTGTATCGAAAAAGGAAACTACGATTTTGCAATTTAAGAAATATTTAATCAGAGCACAGTCAAAATTGAGTTTTACATTAACATCTGCACGTAATATAATACTCTTCGGGAGTAATTGCCTTAATATCAACAAGGAGGAATTAAGAATGAAAAGATTCAAGAGACTGACTGCCCTTGTTATAGCATTCATGCTGGCAGTCGGAAGCTTTTGCATCGGCGACGGCGCAACTAAGGTACGCGCCGACGAAACGCCCATGCTCATCAGCACGAGGCTTGCCGAGGGTGCAAAGGCACACGGTTTTACACTTAAGATCCTTACCGCGGAAGAGGCCGAGGACGGCTATCTTCAGGTATGGGAGCATGATAAGACCGGCGCTAAGGTTTACATGCTCGTAAACAGCGATCCCGAGCGCGCTTTCGGTATCCTGTTCAAGACAGAGCCTTCGGACGATACCGGAAGACTGCACATTCTCGAGCATTCCGTATGCGCGGCGAGTGAAAAGTACCCCGGACTCGATGTTTTCTTTGATCTGTCATCACAGGGATTCATCACCGACATCAATGCCACTACCTGGCATTCGTCAACGAACTACTATGTAGCTTCGCTCGATGAGCAGGAACTGATGAACGGCGCGGATTACTATCTTGACTGCTCGTTCCACGGTGCAGTAAGAAACGACCCCAACTATTTCTACCGTGAGGCGTGGAGATACGTTCTCGAGGATGTGAACGATCCCCTTACCGTTACCGGCGTTGTTTACAATGAGATGAAAGGTTCCCTGTCCGATCTCGATTCCTTCACCCTCAATTACGTTTTCAGACATCTTTATCCCGATTCGAACTATGCTTATATCAGCGGCGGCGTACCGGATACTATCCTGGACATCACCTACGATCAGCTGATCAAGTTCTAT
>JAGCSS010000330.1 GCA_017964055.1 Lachnospiraceae bacterium | reverse complement strand
GACGAACGCCTGGAGACCGTGATCCTGCCGATAGGTGACGGACTGGCCGTCTCCTATGTGAAAGGATAACATGAAGAAACCCGAACTGTTGATGCCTGCGGGCAGTCTCGATGTACTGAAGACAGCGATCGATTTCGGCGCCGATGCCGTATATATCGGCGGTGATATGTACGGACTCAGGGCCAAGGCCAAGAATTTTCCCAAAGAGGATATGATCGCCGGTATTTCCTATGCCCATGAGCGCGGACGGAAAGTATACGTTACGGTCAATATCACAGCCCACAACTACGATCTGGACGGCATAGCGGAGTACATGAAGGAGCTCGAAGATATGGCTCCCGACGGGCTCATCATATCCGATCCCGGTGTTTTCACGCTGGCCGGGAAATACGCACCGTCTGTCGAGAGACATATCAGCACACAGGCCAATAACGTCAATTACATGGATTATGATTTCTGGAAGGAGCAGGGCGCGACGCGAGTTGTTTCCGCGCGTGAACTGAGTCTGGCCGAGATAAAACAGATCCGTGAGCATATTGGCGACGGCATGGAGATAGAGAGCTTCATACACGGCGCGATGTGCATATCGTATTCCGGCAGATGCCTGCTCAGCAATTATATGACGGGCAGAGACGCCAATCTCGGCGAATGCACGCATCCCTGCAGGTGGAGATACTATCTGACAGAGGAGACGCGCCCGGGCGAGTACATGCCCGTTTTTGAGAATGAGAGAGGCACCTTTATATTTAACTCAAAGGACCTCTGCATGGTGGATCACATCCCCGAGATCGTAGATGCGGGGATCGATTCGCTGAAGGTCGAAGGCAGGATGAAGACCGCGCTGTATGTGGCTACGGTCGCGCGTGCCTACCGCAATGCGATCGATACTTTTTTTGAGGATCCCGAAGAATATAAAAAGAACATCCCGGTCTATTTCGACGAGATAGGCAAATGCACCAACCGCAGGTTCACGACCGGTTTTTATTTCGGCAAGCCCGGGTCCGACTCGATGGTGTACGAGAACAGTACTTATGTTAAGGAATATGTATATTACGGCACGGTAAGAAAAGTTACGGAGAACGCCGACGGGACGTTTACCGGCGTGCTCGAGCAGAAGAACAAGTTCTGCGTGGGCGACAGTCTCGAGATCCTCGCGCCCGGAAGGATACTCTGCGAGCAGACAAGAGTCATATCGATCACGGATGAGCAGGGCGAGCAGATGCAGAGCTGTCCGCATGCGTCTCAGATCATACATGTAACCGTTGACCGCAGGATTCGCGAAGGCGATCTGTTCAGAGGAAAGGCAGTCTGATAATGCAGGAATTAAACAGGACCATGCTAAGAGGTATAGCCTCGGGGAGTCAGGTATATTTGAGGGGCACTCAGCTGTACAGGAGCGGTGCGGTCAGAAACGTTCAGATCCAGAGGTCGACCGGACTCATACGCTGCAGCGTTCTCGATAATTTTGAATATACGGTGACCATGGGTGAGGACGAGGAAAAGGGCCTCACCTATACCTGCAACTGTGCGGAGGCCGCAAAGGAAAAGGGCGCGTGCCGGCATGTCATCGCAGGTTTCTTAAGCATACTCAAGCATCAGGAAAAGGAAAAGATGGGCAAGCTCGCCAATCCCGAGGACAGGCGCGCCTGCGCATGCCTGGACTTTTTCCGCGGGCAGGAGGATATGGTATGCCCCATGGAGATATACCATATCGAGCCTGAGATCACCGTTCCCCAGATACTCGGCAGTGCCGAGGGCAATGCCTTTCTTTCGCTCAAATGCGGTCATGACCGACTCTACAAGATCCAGAATATCAAGCGCTTTGTCCTCGATTATATCGGCAAACAGGATATAATCCTCGGCAAGGAATTCAAGTTCATATATTACGAGAGCGAGTTCGACAAATCATCGCAGGAGATACTCGATTTCATCATAGAGGTGCTCGAGATACTCGGCATGGACGAGGACAGCTCGACGATAAAGGTATTCGAGCGTTCGAGGATGATGCTGACGCAGACACTGCTGCTCAAACTGCTCAAGATCGTCGGAAAGTATTCGTTCACACTCAAGCTCTACGACAATACCTACGAGAATGTCCGCGTTTTCAACCAGAACCCCAATATCAAATACGATCTCGATATCGTCGATGACGCGATCGTTCTCGATTACCGCGACAAAGAGGCCGTAATACCGCTGGCTAAGACAGGTGACCTGATCTATTACAACGGCGCGGTATTCATGCCCGATGCGCGGTTTAAGCGCAATTACGCGCCTTTCTTCAACAATCTCGGACCCGATAAGCCGGCTCTGATCTTCCGCGGCGAGAACAAGCAGCGTTTCCTTGAGGAAGTTTTGCCGAAGATCGGCGACAGCATGGATATCGAGATCCCCGAGGAGCTGCAGGACCGCTACATCGCGCCCGAGCTCAAGTGCAGCATTTACTTCGACCGTTACGTAAACTCGATCAAGGCCGAGGTGCACTTTATCTACGGAGATTTTGAGTTTAATTCGTTCGAGAACCCGAAGAGCGATTATTATATCATCACGCGCGACAAGAATAAGGAGGGTGAGCTTACGGACCTCCTTGAAAAGCGCGGATTTGAGGCCAGATCCGGCTTCTATCTGTTAAAGAGCGAGTCGGGCATATACGATTTCCTGACGGGAGATATCTCGGATCTGTCGGCTGAGGCGGAGCTCTATTATTCCGACGAGTTCAGAAAGCTCAGGGTGGTTTCGGGAAGCGGCTTCAATATCGGGCTTCGCGTGAGCTCCGACATGGACCTGCTCGAGATGGACTTCAACTACGCTGACATGGATGCGGACGAGCTGCAGAGCCTGTTCCGTTCGCTGCGCGTACGCAAGAAGTACTACCGCATGCAGGACGGCAGCTTCATCAATCTGCAGGATGACGGCTTTGAGCATCTGATGAACATCCTGGACAATCTGGGCGTTTCATCGAAGAACATCGGCCG
>JAGCSS010000329.1 GCA_017964055.1 Lachnospiraceae bacterium | reverse complement strand
GTTATTGGCCCTGAGGCGCTTCTGGTACTCCTTGTAGCAGGCCGCGTACAGGCGCATGCCCTTATCGCCGCCGGCCTGTATCTCAAAATCCTCGGGACCGACCAGTTCGTCCTTTGCCGAACTGATCACGCCGAGCACAGTCTTCTCTTTGTGCTTTTTGGGATCGATGGCGAGGGTCCTGAATACGTCCTTCATAACGCTCTTCTGGTCGTCGGCGTCGTAGATCACAAAGTCGCGGCCGTAGCCGATCGTATCAATGAACCTGCGCAGTATGCGCACGCATGAAGAATGGAAGGTGCTGACCCATATGCTCTCGGCTCCCGGGCCGACCAGCCGCGCCACACGCTCCTTCATCTCTCCCGCTGCCTTGTTCGTGAAGGTCAGCGCTATGATGGAATACGGTGAAACTCCGCACTCCGCTATAAGATACGCGATCCTGTGCGTCAGCACGCGCGTCTTGCCCGAGCCTGCGCCGGCCAAGATCAGCAGCGGTCCTTTCCCGTATTCGACCGCTTCCCTCTGCATATCGTTAAGTCCGTCCAGTAATTCACTCACAACAAAACCTCATAACTCTTTCCTAATCTGTTTACGATCATTATAATCGAAAATTTGTTCTATATCAATCGAAAAATATTTTTCTTCACATACAGTGATAAAAGAACGGTTTCTGTTTATATACCATTTGGCAAGGTGCCTGTCACCATAAAAGGCTTCCGGCCGGGCATTGCGCCAGGCCGGAAGCCTTTTAAAAGATATAGTGTGGAAGAGTATGAACTTATTTGGTTTCCTTCTTCATACCGCCGAGGATCGCGTATACGATGATGCCGAGGATCAGAGCGGCTGCGATCGAAGTGATGGTGATCGCGCCGAAGTTGAGGGTCAGGCCGCCGATACCTGCGATCAGGATCACCGAAGCGGTGAAGAGGTTGCGGTTGTCGTTCAGATCTACGGGCTGCAGCATCTTAAGACCGGATACCGCGATGAAGCCGTAGAGTGACATGCAAACACCGCCCATTACGCAGGAAGGGATCGAGGAAAGGAAGCCTACGATCGGAGTGATGAAGGAAATGATGATCGCAAGGCATGCTGTGCACATGATCGTGAGTACCGAAGCATTGCCTGTGATCGCTACACATGCGATCGACTCGCCGTATGTGGTGTTGGGGCAGCCGCCGAAGAATGCGCCTGCGATCGAACCGATACCGTCGCCGAGAAGGGTTCTGTGGAGACCGGGCTCATCGAGCAGGTCTCTTTCTATGATAGAGGAGATGTTCTTGTGGTCAGCAACATGCTCTGCGAATACTACGAACGCTACGGGAACATATGCAGCGGCAACCGTTCCCACATAAGCGCCGGTGATGTCTCCGAAGCCCTTGAATGCGGTAAGGAATGTGAACTCGGGAACCGAAACTACCGAATTGATTGAAGTGATCTTGCCGAAATCGCAGATCATAAGAGCGGGTATGTCGGCGAGAGTTCCGATAGCGGTGAAGATCGCTGCAAGAGCGTAGCCCGCTAAGATACCGATGATGAAGGGGATGAGCTTGGCCATCTTCTTGCCGTATACCGAGCAGACCGTAACAACGATCAGAGTCGTGAGACCGCAAAGGATGGCGATGAGCTCATGTCCGCCGGAGTTTGCCGTGCGAAGGTCGCCTACCGCATTGCCTGCGAGCGAAAGTCCGATGATCGCAACCGTGGGTCCGATGATAACGGGAGGCATGAGCCTGTTGAGCCAGTTAACGCCCGCGCTCTTTACTACGAGAGCGATGATCACATATACAAGTCCTGCGAACAGCGCGCCGAGAATGATTCCCGCAAAGCCTGCCGCTACGGAGATCGCGCCGGCGAATGCGGTCGACATCGAGCCTAAGAAAGCGAATGACGAGCCGAGGAAAACGGGGCTCTTCTTTGCTGTGAAGAGTACATATACGAGAGTTCCGACACCTGCTCCGAACAGAGCGGCGCCCATGCTCATGCTTACTTCGCCGACACCGTCATAGGTACCCGAGATGATCGCGGGAACTGCGATGGTGGCTGCCATGATGGCGAGAAGCTGCTGGAAAGCGAAGACGATCAGCTGTGAGAATTTCGGCTTGTCCTCGACCGTGTAAGTGAGTTTCATAACTTTTTCTCCTCCTGGTTTTATGATGTTGGGTTTCAGCGCTCGTAGAGGGTTACTCTGGCGGGCGGTGCGTCGAAGGGCGGGATGTTGACCTTGACGAGCTCATTTCTCGAGGTGGGGATGTTCTTGCCCACGTAATCGGGGCGGATCGGAAGTTCTCTGTGACCGCGGTCAACGAGCACCGCGAGCTGGATGGATGCGGGCCGTCCGAACGAGAACACCGCCTCGATCGCGGCTCGGGCTGTCCTGCCGGTGTAGATCACGTCATCCACCAGAACTATCCTTTTTCCTTCCACGGGGAAATCAAGCTCGGCTTTGCGCAGGGTGGGATCGTTGTTCTCATGACTCAGATCGTCACGGTAAAACCTGATATCGAGCTCGCCGCAGGGAACCTTCACGCCCTCTATTTTCTCAATATTGGCGCGGATCAGCTCCGAGAGCGGCTTGCCGCGGCTCATGATGCCTATGAGGCACAAGCCTTCGGTACCTTTGTTGCTCTCAACGATCTCGTGAGATATACGGACGAGGGCGCGCCTTATGTCGTTTTCATCAAGGATATGTGCCTTCAGTTCCATAAAAAATACCTCCTGCTACGGTCCCGGCAGGAGGTTAGATGCATGCATATGAAACCTCGCAAAAAAATACCGCTCCTGCGAAAGCTGCAGGGCGGAAACCTTTAAGCGAATGAATATAGTGGTCCTACATATCCAATGTATATAATCTTGCCGGTATCCCGTACCGTTCTTAAAGATCTCAACCATATTTATTGTAATCAAATGTATCGTGTGATGTCAATACCCAATATGCTATGAGGAGCCTGTCACCGTAAAAATTTCTTTATGGTGACAGGCTCCTCTGTGTCATCAGATCTTATCCAGTGCCTGCTTGATGTCCGCTATGATATCGTCGGGGTCCTCAAGACCTACCGAGAAACGGATCAGGTCGGGAGCTACACCCGCCTCACGGAGCTGATCGTCGGTCAGCTGACGGTGTGTGTGGCTCGCGGGATGCAGCAGACCCGTTTTCGCGTCGGCTACATGCGTATCGATAAACGCGAGCTTCAGCGAATCCATAAATGTGATGGCCTTCTCTCTGCCGCCCTTTACCGCAAAAGCGATAACGCCGCAGGTGCCCTTCGGGCAGTACTTCTGCTGGAGCGCATGATGCGGGTCATCCTCAAGGTCTGAGTAGTTGACCCATGCAACCTTTTCCTGAGTCTTGAGCCATGCGGCGATCTTCTTTGCGCTCGAGCAGTGGCGCGCAACGCGCACGGCCAGCGATTCGAGCGATACGTTCAGATAGAACGCGTTCTGAGGCGAAGGTATCGAGCCGAAATCGCGCATAAGCTGCGATGTGGCCTTTGTGATGTATGCTGCCTTGCCGAACTTTTCGGCATAGATGAGCCCGTGATAGCTCTCGTCGGGAGTGGTGAGTCCCGGGAACTTATCCTTATGAGCCAGCCAGTCGAAATTGCCGCTGTCCACGATCGCGCCGCCTACGCCGACGGAATGACCGTCCATGTATTTGGTGGTGGAATGTGTCACGATATCGCATCCGAACTTAAACGGATTGCAGTTGATCGGGGTTGCGAAAGTATTGTCCATGATGAGCGGCACGCCGTGCTTATGCGCCGCCTGCGCAAATTTCTCAATATCGAATATGGCAACGGTAGGGTTAGTGATGGTCTCGCCGAAAACGCATTTGGTGTTCGGACGGAACTCCTTATCGAGCTCCTCGGGTGTGATGTCATTGTCGACGAAGGTGCACTCGATGCCCATCTTCTTCATAGTGGTGCCGAACAGATTATAGGTGCCGCCGTATATCGACGAGGATGCGATGAAGTGGTCGCCGGCCTCACAGATATTGAAAACGGCAAAGAAATTGGCCGCCTGTCCCGAGCTGGTCAGCATCGCCGCGTAACCGCCCTCGAGCTCGCAGATCTTTTTGGCCACATAATCGTTTGTGGGGTTCTGAAGCCTGGTGTAAATATATCCGCTCGCCTCAAGGTCGAACAGCTTACCCATCGCGTAGCTGGTGTCATAGCTGAATGTCGTGCTCGGATAGATCGGAACCTGTATGGGTTCTCCCTGATGAGGCTCCCAACCTCCCGTAAGACAGATAGTATCCTTTG
>JAGCSS010000328.1 GCA_017964055.1 Lachnospiraceae bacterium | reverse complement strand
GAGAGTCTGTTGTCGGGAGTTAAGGAAAAGGTGATCTACGGTGAGAAGCTCTGCTGGGAGCGGAGCTGTACGATTGAGGATATCCCGGCAGATTCGCGCGTGCTCCTTCATTTCGGCGCAGTTTCGGGAGAGTCCGAGGTCTTTGTAAACGACATCGGTGTAGCCAAAAACTCAAACGGATATATACCTTTTTCCGCGGATATCACGGATGCCGTAAAAAGCGGAGAAAACAGTCTGCGGGTTGAGGTCGTGCATGACCTCTCGCCCCGCCATCCTCACGGCAAGCAACGGAAGAAGCGCGGCGGGATGTGGTATACGCCGGTGAGCGGTATCTGGCAGACCGTATGGCTCGAGACCGTGCCGCAGCGTTATATAGCGGAGGTAACTGTCGACGCGGACGATACGGCGGCAGAGATAACGGTACATATCTGTGATGCGGTGACCGGCCAAACAAACGGGCCGAACGCCGATCGAAGCAGTTCGGCGCAGGCAGGAGCGGAGCACGGTACGCAGCTTATCACGGCGGTCTGTGAGGGCCGCGAATATGTCTTTACGGACGGCAAAGTGCGCATAGAGCCCGAGAACAGGGAGCTCTGGAGCCCCGAGAATCCCAGACTCTACGATGTGACGATAAAATGCGGAGAGGACGAGGTAAGGACTTATTTTGCGCTAAGGAAGCTGGAGATAAAAGAGGTTAACGGCAAAAAACGACTCTGCCTCAACGGAGAACCTTACTTTTTCAACGCGGTACTGGACCAGGGATATTTCAGCGACGGCCTGTATACTCCGGCGGACCTGTCACTGTACGGGCAGGACATCATGCGCATGAAGGCGCTCGGCTTCAATACTCTCAGAAAGCATATAAAGCTCGAACCCGAGCGGTTCTACTATGACTGCGACAGGCTCGGCATGATCGTTTTCCAGGATATGGTAAACAACGGTTACTATAATTTCATCAGGGATACCGCGCTGCCGACGGTCGGCTTAAGGCGCCGTCCCGCGCTTCTCAATTCGCGTCCCGCGGTCAAGGACGAGTTCCTCGATGCGATGGAGAAAACCGTGAAACTGCTGAGAAACCATCCTTCGATCTGCTGCTGGACCATATTCAACGAGGGCTGGGGACAGACCGATGCCGACGGCGCGTACAGGAGGCTCAAAAAGCTCGATCCCACGCGTTTTATCGATGCTACGAGCGGGTGGTTCAAAGAGCATGAGAGCGATGTCGAGAGCCTGCACATATATTTCAAGGCACTGAAGCTCGGCAGCGACAGGACCAGACCGCAGGTGCTCTCGGAGTTCGGAGGCTTTGTCCACAAATGCCCCGACAACAGTTTCAACCGCGAAAAGACTTACGGATACGGCATCTATGAGAGCCGTGAGGAGTTCGCGAAGATTGTCAGGAAGAAATTCGAAGACGAAGTCATACCGCTCGCGAAGGAGGGACTGTGCGCTTCCGTTTACACGCAGGTTTCCGATGTCGAGGATGAAACGAACGGCCTGCTGACCTTTGACAGACGGGTATGCAAACTGCTTCCCGAAGATATGGAGGGAGTTGCCGGGGCACTGCGGGCTGCGGTGCGTTTATAGTTTTTTTATTGGTCATATTTTCGAAAACGTGATATCATATAAGCGGTGACTTCGCAAATACTGTATTTTTTGGCACGGTATCCGCGAGGTCCGCAGTACAGTAACGACAGGAGGGAGTAAAAATGTTACAGGACATCATCAGATCTAAGACAGAGCTGTTTGCCGACGGGGTACAGACGGTTCTGCGCGGTCATGAGAACCGCCAGCGCGCGGTAACTTTGCTCAAGGGCAATCTCGTGAACAATTCCCGCAGCGAGGGTAAGGGGATCAGTGCCAGAGTAAACAGCAACGGCACCTACGGCTTTGCTTCGATCGCGGAGTACACGCCGGAGGCGGCTGAAAAGGTTATCAGGGCCGCTACCGAGAACGCGCTTTTCCTCGGCAGGCATTCGTCGAGAAAGATCGCGCTTCCGGCATCGCTCGGTACCGGAACTATCGAGCTGAACGACAAAATAGTCGATGCGGAGCAGAAACTCATCATCGAGGCCTGCAAGACCATCGACGATTATGTGGTAAAGAGCTGCCCGAACCTCACCAGCAGGACCATTGCATACACAGAGGATTCCCAGGACAGGATCATCTACACTTCGGATGCTTATAACGGGCATCTTGTTACCCCCAGATGCTACATCTATGTCATGATGACGGCCGAGACAAAGGACGGCGCGCCCGTAGAGCTGTTCAAGGCGCTCGGCGGATACGGCAGCTTCCGTGACAATTTCAGTGATGTGACGCAGTATTATCCGATGATCGACGATCTCTATAAAAAGATCATGGACAAGCGTGAGGGCGTTTACGCCGAGGCAGGCTATAAGACCGTAGTGCTCGGCGGATTCATGGGCGGCATGCTCGCTCATGAGGCGGTAGGACACACCGTTGAGGCCGATCTGGTACGCGGCGGCAGCGTTGCGGGACCCAGTCTTAACAAGCGTGTTGCGTCCGACCTGGTAACGATGGTCGATTTTGCGCATACCTTTGAGGGCAAGAGAGCGCCTCTTCCGGTATATCTCGATGACGAGGGCACTAAGGCTGTCGATGACGTTCTGATCAAAGACGGCATTCTCGTAGGCTACATGAACGACCGTGAGACCGCGGCCGAGTTCGGCATGCAGCCCGCAGGCAACGCGAGAGGCTGGGCATTTTCCGATGAGCCCATCATCCGCATGAGAAATACCTGCATCCTCCCCGGAAAGAATACCGTGGAGGAGCTGATCGCATCCGTTGACGACGGCTATTATCTGATCGACTCGGGCAACGGCCAGGCGGATCTGACCGGAGAGTTCATGTTCGGCGTGACCTGCGGTTACGAGATCAAGAACGGAAAGCTCGGACGTGCGCTGCTCGACACCACGGTCAGCGGTGTTGCGTTTGAGATGCTTAAGACAGTCGATATGGTCTCAAACGAAGTTATGTGGTCTTCGAGCGGCTTCTGCGGCAAGAAACAGCGTATGGCAGTGGGTATGGGAGGTCCTCATATGCGCTGCAAGATCATGATCGGCGGACGATAAGGGGGTAGCGGAATGAGTGAATTAAGAAATATCGCGGATGCTTTTGACGGCATGCTCGCGGCCAATAAAATAGCAAAATACACATACACGCTCACACAGTCGGAAAAGCAGGAGCTGAACCTGGAAAACGGTGACTTCAAGCTTATGAGGACCGTTTTCAACAATACCGGCAGCTTAAGAGTGTTCCTCGGCAGCAAAATGGGCGCGGTAAGCGGAAACGACATTACCGAAGAGGGTCTTAAAAAGCTGATCGCGGATGGCATCGCCGCTGCGGAATCGGCAGAGGAGGATCCCTGCCACGATATCGCACCCGACCAGGGAAAAGATGTATTCAGACAGGGAGCCTGCGAGCCCGATCTCGACAGATTCATCGAGAGGATCAGGGAGTTCCTCGCAACAGTCGCAAAGGACTATCCCAAGGTTAAGATCATGTCTGCCATGGGTTCCTATGACAGATGGACCTGGATCTCACGCAATACCAACGGTACTGAGTACGAGGCTTTTGCGGGACAGTACCATTTTATGATCGAGATCTGCGCGAGTGACGGAGAAAAGACCACGGGACTTGATTACACAGGCTTCTCGACAAAGGATCTTGACAAACCTTTCATAGAGATCGCGGATATTAAAGAAAAGCTTACGAATATCGAACTGAGCCTTAACCCTGTTCCCATGGAGGGCAAATTCGAGGGCACGATACTCCTTACACCTTCGCTGGCAGGCCAGTTCGTCGGCATAGCGCTGTTCAATTTCGCGGGCAGCGGCTCGATAATCGACGGAACCGGACTCTGGCTGAACAAGGTCGGGGAAAAGGTAGCGAGCGAGAAGCTCACCGCATCTCTCAAGCCTTATGATGAGAGGATCGTCATGGGTGAGCGCGCTACGTCGAACGGTTTCAGGACCGAAGAAGCAACGCTTATCGACAAGGGCGTATTGAAGACCCATCTGCTCAGCCTCTACGCGGCTAACAAGACCGGACGTCCCGTACTTAAGAACACGGGCTTTGATCTCGTTATCGAGCCCGGAGACGTAAGCTACGCCGATATGCTCGCTTCGATCGACAAGGGACTGTTCGTGGGCGGTTTCTCGGGCGGTAATCCCGGCGCGAACGGAGAGTTCTCGGGAGTTGCGAAGAACAGCTTCCTGATCGAGAACGGAAAGATCAAATGCGCGGTCACCGAGACCATGATCAACGGCAACCTGGCAGATATACTGCAGAACATCACGGCCGTTTCAAAGGAGCAGCTCTGCGACGGCAGCGCCGTTGTTCCTTATATCGCGGCAAGCGGAGTCGTAATTTCCGGTAAGTGATCCGGTATATAACCTGAAAAGGAGAATGCGGCATGGAAGAGACAACACAGATCCGTAACAGAAAGTTCAGACTGAAGGACAGACTTAAGGTCATAGCTCAGAAAATAGGGAATGTCTTTAAGGATTACCCCGTGACTCTGGGCTGTATAGTCGTTATCGCGGCGATCGCGGCCGTTATAATAGACTGCGGTTTTGATACCGATTTCTGTGAAAAAACTATAATGTTCCTTGCCGCATTCGCCGTTCAGGCTCTTTTTGCCGAGGAGCATTTTAAGGACAAACTCAGCCTGCGCATCGCGGGCTATGCGATCGCGATCCCGATATCCGCTTTCTTTTCCTATCTCGGGATGTTTGACGGCGATACCTTCCTCGGCATGAATAAGGACAAGGCCGATGAGATATTCTTATGCATCTACGGTTCCTATTTTGCGTGCATCGGACTGGCGTCGATCTACCACATGTACCGCAGGCAGCAGGAGAACTTTGAGGCATTCTGCCTCAAGACTTTTGTCGGCCTTCTGCGCACCACGATCGTTTACGGCCTGTTCGCGGGCGGTCTGGCGCTGATCATACTGAT
>JAGCSS010000327.1 GCA_017964055.1 Lachnospiraceae bacterium | reverse complement strand
GGCTTCGGACAGGAGATCGTCGAGGACCTGGCAAAGTACGCGGGAGTTCCCGTATGGAACGGTCTGACCAACGAGTTCCATCCGACACAGATACTGGCCGATTTCCTGACGGTTAAGGAGTATTTCGGCGATCTGAAGGGCAAAAAGCTCGTATATATGGGCGATGCGCGCTACAACATGGGCAATTCCCTGATGGTGGGCTGCGCGAAGATGGGCATGCATTTCGTTGCCTGCACGGCTGAGAAGTATTTCCCCGACAAGGCGCTGATCGACGAATGCCAAAAGATCGCGGCCGGGACCGGCGCGGTACTTGAATTCATCACCGATCCGATCGCCGCGACCAAAGCCGCTCACGTGATCTACACGGATGTATGGGTATCGATGGGCGAGCCCGATGAGGTATGGAACGAGCGTATCGCGGACCTGACTCCTTACCGTGTGACAAAGGCGATCATGGACAATGCCGGACCTCAGTGCAAATTCATGCACTGCCTGCCTTCCTTCCACGATCTCAACACCAAGATCGGCAAGGATATCTACAACAAATTCGGCATCGACTGCATGGAAGTGACCGACGAGGTATTCGAATCGCCCGCTTCGATTGTATTCGACGAGGCTGAGAACCGCATGCATACGATCAAGGCCGTAATGTATGCGACACTTGGCGGAAAATAACATGCAATTTCCACAATTTGTGATATTGACTCTAAAACACCATTGAACAGCATAAAAAACTATCCAAAAACGCGCGAAAACCTTTACAAAATCGCAAAAACGTATTAAACTAATAGTGAGTCCGGGCCGCATATGACTGCGGCCCTTTTTTTTCACCGAAGGAGACCCAACACGCATTATGGAAGATAAAAAGAATAAGGATTTCAGGGTTCTTAATTTCATATCCGCTGCTGTGATCATTCTTTTCTTTGCGGGTGTTATCATCGCGTACTTCCAGATGATCAGGAAGACGACCGAGGACAACATCGTCAAGGACGGGGAACTCAATGCCGTTATGGCTGCGGACAGGATCGAGCGTTATCTGACCATGGGCGAGGACAGCATCATGCTGTCTGCGTATGCGCTGGAGAATATGATCCGGGAAAAGCGGTCGCACAGCGACATGGTCGACTATCTGACGACGCAGACGAGCGCCATCCTGGAGCTGCTGCCCGAGAGCTCAACGGGGCTTTACGCGTATGCGGACGGTGAGTATATGGACGGAGGCGGATGGGTTCCCGAGCCCGGTTATGTTCCGCAGGAGCGTCCATGGTATATTCAGGCTGTTTCCGACAAGGGCAATCTGGCGATAGTGGATCCTTATCTGGATTCGCAGACCGGAGAGATCGTTATCTCCTTCAGCAAGATGCTTTACGACGGCGAAAGTGTGATCTGCGTGGATCTGACGATGGAGCGCCTGCAGGAGATCACCGAAGCGATCGTTGAAGGCGAGGAGAACAGCAGCGAGATCGTCCTGGACCGCAGCCGCAACGTTGTCGCGCATTCCGACAGGTCTGAGGTCGGTAAGAATTACCTGAAGGAGACGGGTTCGCTCGGAGCCGAGGTGCTGAAGGCATATGAGGACAATACCGAGGGGTATTTTCCGGTAACCTACGGAGGAGAAGAGTACGTCGTATATGCGATGCTGCTGGAGAACAGCTGGCTCTGCTTCTCGGTAAAGGGAGCGACAAGATCATATAACCGCCTAGCGGTTCCGCTGATAATCACTGTTCTGGTCACCTGCATCTTCATCGCGGTTGTTGTGGTCGTATCGATCAATTCAGCCAAAAAGAGCGAACTGAACAGAAAACTGGAGCTCGAGAGTGAGAGCGCGAGAGCCGCGAATAAGGCAAAATCGAATTTCCTCTCGAATATGTCCCATGAGATCCGCACGCCGATAAACGCGATACTCGGAATGAACGAGATGATCCTGCGCGAGTCGGTCAGCGATACCACGCGCGATTATTCGAACAGCATCAGGAGCGCGGGAAAGACCCTGCTCGGCCTGATCAACGATATCCTCGATTTCTCAAAGATCGAGGAAGGCAAACTGGAGATCATCCCCGTGGATTACGATCTGGCCAAGATGCTGCGCGAGCTGGTGGACATGATCGGGACGCGCGCTGAGGACAAGGGACTGAAGCTTGCGCTCGATTTCGACGGCAAAACACCCAGACATCTGCGCGGTGATGAGATCCGCGTTAAGCAGATAATCATGAACATCCTGACCAATGCGGTCAAATATACCGAAAAAGGCAGCATTACGCTGAAGGTCGGCTACGAGAAGAATCCCGACGATCCGAAAGGCATCCTGCTCAAGGTCGATGTTACGGATACCGGCATCGGGATCCGTCCCGAGGATATCGACAAGATCTTCATGAAGTTCGAGAGGCTCGAGGCGGAGCGCAACCGCAATGTCGAGGGAGCCGGTCTCGGCATCAATATCACCGAGAACCTGCTCGGGCTGATGGGCTCGAATCTGCACGTGGAGAGCACATACGGCAAGGGCTCTACATTCGGCTTTAAGCTTCCTCAGAGGGTTCTGGACTGGACGGAGCTCGGAGATTACAAAGACATAGAGAATGAAGCTTCCGAGGCACAGCAGCCGGAAAAGAAGCTGTTTACCGCGCCTTCGGCGAGCATTCTCGCGGTGGATGACAATCAGGTCAACCTGATGGTATTCACGAACCTCCTGAAGCGTACGCAGATCAAGATAGACACCGCGATGAGCGGTGACGAAGGCATAGCGAAAACACGCAGGAAAAAATACGATATCATTTTCCTGGACTACATGATGCCGAAAAAGAACGGCATAGAGACTCTTCACGAACTGAAGGCTGAAGAGGCGAATCAGAACGTAAATACTCCGACCGTCTGTCTTACCGCGAATGCGGTGCAGGGGGCAGAGGAAGAGTGTATCAATGAGGGCTTCGACGGCTATCTTTCAAAGCCCGTCGATCCCGCGGCGCTCGACGACATGATACGCAGCTTGCTTCCGAAGGAGAAGATCAAGGAAGAGGAATAAAGATGTTGCAGAGAAGAAACGAGAATTTTATCATCCTTCTGGTATCGCTGGCATGCATAGGGCTGACGGTCGAGAGCATAATGATGGGCTGGGAATTCTGGGTTCCGCCGCTCATCGTCATCGGTACGGTATCGCTCTGGGTTATGAACATAAGCGAGTCACCGACATTTGAGGTAAGAAAGAGCGCATATCTGATATTCGCGATGCTGACTTCATTGTATCACGGCGTCCACGAGACGAGCTTTTTCGACGTCTCGATGGTCACTGTGCTCATGATGGTGGGCTTTTCTTTCTTTGGGCATATCTACATGATGAATCTGTTCTTTGCGGAATACGTGATCGTCATGGTCATCCAGCATGTGCTGGCGATCAGAGGGCAGAGTACGGATTTTACCGCTCTTAACATCTCAAGGATCATACTTCATATCGTGATCGTCGGGCTGGTCTACGCATGCTGCATAAAGATCATCAGGGACCGCGCCGAAGAGGAGGCCTCTACCCGCGAAAAGGACGAGCGGATCGAGTCCTACGACGCCGACATGGAGGATTTTCTCTCGAACATCTCACATGAGCTGCGCACACCCGTCAATGTCGTAAACGGCATGTCGGAGCTGCTGATCAAGCGCAATGCAGGCAGCGAAGCGGGCTCGATCAAGAATGCAGGTATACGTCTGGCATATCAGATCGAGGATATCCAGGATTACACCGAGTGCAAGCGCAAAAAGGTAATGCTCGAGGAAGAGGACTACATGACGACCTCGCTGGTCAATGACGTGGTCGAGAGCTTCCGCCTGATCGATGATACCAACGCGCTGGAGCTCATAGTCGATCTCGATCCCACCGTTCCCTCGAGGATGCACGGCGACATCAAGAAGCTGCACATGATATTCAGGCATCTGCTCGAAAATGCCGTAAAATTCACGAAAAACGGCGGCATCTATGTCAGGATGACCTCCGAACGCAAGGATTACGGCGTGAACCTCTGCATAGAGATGTCCGATACGGGCATCGGCATGGACAGAAAGGCCGTTGCCGCCGTCGCGGACGGTCTGTACCAGGTAAATAAAAAGAGAAACCGCAGCTCGGGAGGCATAGGTCTCGGGCTTTATATCGTATACGGTTTTGCTCACAGGATGGGCGGTTTTGTCAAAATCGAGAGCAGGAAGAACAGCGGTACCACGGTGCGTGTCACGATCCCCCAGCGGACGGTCGACGACAGGCCCTGCATCGCGCTGCCCGGATCTTTCTTCGGAGACATACTGTTCCATGTCAAGCCCGATAAGTTCAGCGTTCCGAAGCTTCGTGACTTTTACCGCGCGATGGCTTCGAATCTGGCAGCGGGCCTTAAGGTCCCGCTGTATTCGGCGGACTCGGTCAAGGAGATCGAGCGCCTCAGGGAGAAGCTTAACGTTTCTTTTATTTTCATGGGCAGAGAGGAATACGAGGAGGATCCCGAGTACTTCGAGGCACTGAGCCGTTC
>JAGCSS010000326.1 GCA_017964055.1 Lachnospiraceae bacterium | reverse complement strand
TTCCCCTTACATACAGGCTTGATGGCGCGAACCTCATCGCGGAGGTCAATCCCGGGGAGGTCGAGTACAACGAAGAAGGCTATTATCTCGTGGATATCGAGATCCTGCCTTATTTCGGTGCCGCGAGAAAGGGCGAGAGCGGATAGCTGTTCGTGCCCGACGGCAGCGGCGCGCTGATCAACTTTGACAACAAGGCTCAGACAGCGTATACGGCAAAGGTCTACGGGCAGGACGTTACGATGAACGTGCTCGCGACCTCGCAGTCGCAGATCGACCAGACCGTTACGGTTAAAATGCCCGTATTCGGCGCAAAGGTCGGAGACAGCGCATGGTACGCGATCATCGAGGACGGTGACGGATATTCCGACATCTCCGCGTCCGTTTCGGGCCGTGTCAACAGCTATAACAATGTTTATGCGGGTTTCCAGTATCTGGAATACGGAGTCAGCACACTCGGCAACATGGTCGGCTCCAACAGCTTCCAGATGTATTCGGCGGCGAAGTTCAACGGAACCTATAAACTGCGCTACGGATTCCTGAGTAAGGACAAGGCGGATTATTCGGGCATGGCCGAAGGCTACCGCGATTATCTGATCGCGAAAGGAGTGCTCGGGGACCGGCTCAGCGGAGAGGGAATTCCCTTCTATGCGGAGTACATCGGCGCGATCGACCGCAGCGCCTCTTTCCTCGGCATCAAATACCGCGCGGTCACGCCCGTTACGACCTACGCGCAGGCGGAGCAGATCACGGATAAGCTGATCGCGGGCGGCGTATCGAACATTAATGTCGTATATTCCGGCTGGGCGAACGACGGCCTGCACGGAACCGCATACACCAAAGTTAAAAATGTCTCGAAGCTCAAAAAAGGCGGGACGGATCAGGAAGAATTCATAAAGGACATGTCGGGCAAAGGCGTAGATACGTTCTTTACCGCGGAATTCCAGCGCGTTTATTACGATGTGATGGGCGACGGCTATACGCTGCTCGGCAGCGCGCCGAAGTATTTCGACCGTTCATCGGTGAAAGAATCGACCTTCTACCTCTCCAACGGCATGGTGGATTCAAACGACAAGATATGCCTGATCAGGCCTTCGCTTGCGATGAAGGTAACGGATCAGCTGAAGAAAAAATACTCGAAGACAGCGAACATCGGCTTCAATGTCGGAACGATCAGCTCCATGCTCTTTACCGATCAGCAGAGCGAGAATTACACCGACAGGCAGGACGCGAAGGACTACAACACCGCGGCGGTAAAGAGCCTAAACGAGGCTTTCGGCGGCAGGATCCTGATCGACAACGCGAACGCGTACATGCTGCCGTTCGCAAAGGATGTCATCAACGCGCCCTTCGATTCGAACCGCAGCCGCATCGTGGATGAGGCGGTGCCGTTCTATGAGATGGTGCTGCACGGCTACGTCGATTACGCGGGCGACTGTCTCAATATGACCGACGATTACAACACGACGCTGTTAAAGAGCATAGAATCGGGCTCCGGACTCTATTTCAAGTGGATATATTCGGACAACTCGATCTTAAAGGAAACCGATTTTGACAGCCTGTATTCGGTAAATTACGAAGGCTGGCTCGATAAGGCGGTAACGGATTACGGGAGGGCGGCCGAAGTACTCGGAAGCCTTCGCGGGCAGACGATCGCAAAGCATGAGATCATCTCCGATAAGGTAGTGCGCGTAACCTATGAGAAAGGAACGCAGATTCTGGTCAATTATTCAAAAGCCGACGCCGTTGTCGACGGTCAGGCTGTCAGTGCCGGAAGCTTTGCGGTGGTGACCGGACGATGAAGAAGAACAAAGGTTATTTTAAGAGAGTTCAGGGAAAGTTAAGGCTCACTCTGCTGGGACGTGAAGCGCTGGCCGGACTGGGATTCGCGCTGCCGTTCCTGATCGGATTCTTCGGGCTTTTCCTCCCGATGATCGTTAAGTCGGTCACTTACAGCTTCAGCAATATGGCGGTCGAGAGCACGGGCTACGTACTCACCCCCGCCGCGAAAAACGGTTTTGAGCATTATATCAGGGCGCTCACGATCGATCCCGATTTCAACAGGATGCTGCTTCAGGCGATCCTCGACATGTTCACAAAGGTTCCGCTGGTCATCATATTCAGTTTCTTCATGGCGAACCTGTTAAACCAGAAGTTCCACGGACGCGCAGTGGCCAGAAGCATACTGTTCCTGCCCGTGATACTTACCTCAGGCGTGGTCCTCGGACTCGAGTCCTCAGACCTGCTGCTGACGACATTAAGTCCCGCGGAAATGACCGGAACCGATTTCAGCACGATAATGAACGTATCGGGCCTGCTGCTCGAATACACCGATCTGCCCGTCTCCGCGATCAATTTCCTGGCAAGCGCGGTAAACGGCATTTACAGCATCATTATCGCATCCGGCGTGCAGATACTGATATTCCTTGCGGGACTCCAGTCGATCAGCCCTTCGCTGTACGAGGCGTCCGCAATGGAAGGCGCTACCGCATGGGAGAGCTTCTGGAAGATCACCTTCCCGATGATCAGCCCCCTGATCCTCGTAAACAGCATCTACACGATCATCGACTCCTTCACGAGCGAGACCAACGCGATCATGAAGGACATCAAGGCGACGATCTTCGACGAGGTAAAATACGGACTCGGCTCGGCCATGGCCTGGATATACTTCGTCTGCATAGCGATAATCCTGCTGATCGTCGGCGGAATTATCTCGAGACATGTTTTCTACAATGATGAGCGATAGTACGGGAAAGGAAGCATTATGAAAGCTACTGGCAAAAGACCGCACAGGATCACTGCGGCAAAGGTCGGCAGAGGCCTTTGGAGCATCGTGCGCGGCGTCATAATCATAGGGATATGCTTTACGATCCTGCAGCCTCTGTTTGTAAAGCTCTCGGTCTCATTCATGAGTGAGCGGGACCTGTTCGATTCGGCGGTAATGTACATTCCGAAGCATTTCACGCTGAACAATTACAGGCTGGCCCTTAAGGGCATGGATTATTGGAACTCGCTGCTGCGCACATTCGCCCTGTCGGGCGGAGTGGCATTCCTTCAGCTGTGCAGCTGCATGCTCGTGGCATACGGCTTTGCGAGGTTCAGATTCCCTTTCAAAAAGCTGCTGTTCGCATGCGTGATACTGATGCTGATCGTACCGCCCCAGATAATCATGCTCCCGCTGTTCATTCACTTCAGGTTTTTCGATCTGTTCGGCATATTTAAGGCGGTTAAGGGCGGCCCCGTCAATCTGCTCGACAGCTACTGGCCTTTCCTGATACAGGCCGTGACCTGCACGGGTTTCAAGAACGGACTGTTCATCTACATGCTGCGCCAGTTCTTCAAGGGTATGCCCAGAGAGCTCGAAGAGGCCGCGTTTGTGGACGGCTGCACGAAGCTTAAGACCTTCGTCAAGATCATCGTGCCCAGCGCGGTGCCGATGATGGTCACCATTTTCCTCTTCGGATTCGTATGGCAGTGGATGGATTCGTTCTACACTTCGCTGTACTTAAAGGGCACAAAGGTCATCCCGGTGGCCCTTGATTCGCTCGCTGCTTCGGTTTATCAGGAATACTCGAATTTCGGCGGCAGCATGAACTTCATCAGTCCGGGCTTTGTTTCGATGATGAACAACACCGGCACCATTCTGGCGATGGTGCCGCTGATCGTACTGTATCTGATCTGTCAGAGATACTTCGTGGAGGGCATCGAGCGCTCCGGTATCGTAGGATAATTGCATGAGGGCCAAGGCCCGAATGCTTTATTAAATAACATTTATACACTGCAAAAGCAGAAAAGGAGGTTTTTATGAAAAACACAACAGTGAAGAAGTTGCTTGCAATGCTGCTGAGTATCGTCATGATCCTCGCGATTGTCGGCTGCAAAAAGGAGCCCGCTCCCGATGCAGGCCAGACCACACAGGCACCTTCACAGGGGGACAAGACAACGGACGCTCCCAAGGCTACAGATGCGCCCAAGACAACGGATGCTCCCGCAGTTACAGAGGAGCCCACACCCGAACCCGAGCCTGAGCCCGAGTATGATTTCGGCGGCAGAGTATTCAGGATCGGTTCTTACTACGACATGACTCCCAATCCCGACGAAGGCGCTCTTGAGGCAGCTCTTGCCGACAGGATCGCTGAGGTTGAGGAGAAGTACAACTGCACGATCGAGTTCTTAAATCTCGGCGGCGACTATGTTGCAGAGTATGTTACAAGCGTACTCGCAGGCGATCCCGTCTGCGATATCGGTTATGTTGTAA
>JAGCSS010000325.1 GCA_017964055.1 Lachnospiraceae bacterium | reverse complement strand
GTAAGAGTGTCGGCTGCTGACGAGACGACGTATACGGACAGAAATTATGCCATTACCGTGAGTTTAGTCACCGACAAAACTTCATACAAGGCGGGAGAGACCATCAACTATACGCTCACCGTGGAAAACAACCGGGCGCATTATTACACCTCGAAGGCGCAGTTTGCCACCACCTTTACCGAGGGGCTTGAAGCTGCGTCTGAGGGATCCGTTCCCGATACGGTACAGAAACTGGAGTCCGGAGAAAAAGCGGTCCTTACAGGCGCGGTGATCGGAAATGCAGCCGTTTTCCCGGCAGCTGAGGAGACCGGGCAGGCAGCCGATCCGCAGGAGGATAAGCCGCAGGAAGAAAAAACAGGCGCGGGTTTTGTACCCGCGATCATATGCGGTGCGCTCGCGTTCGCGGCTGTTATCGCTGCGGTTGTGGTGATCGTCGTCAAAAAGAAGGGAAAAGGCAGCGGACCGAAGGCTCTGGCTGTTTTGCTCGTCATGTCGATGGGCATATCTTCGGCTGCATCTGTTGCCGGTGCCGGTACGGTCCCGGTATATGCGGCAGACTATGATACTTATACGGTTCGGCCTTATGTAAAGGTCGAATATGCCGGACAGGAGGTAATGATCCGCATGGTCATCGAGCTTCATTCATATCCGAAGCGCATCACTGTAGCTGCGGAGCTCAAGAATAATCCCAAGAGCATCACATGCCACGATCCGTCCATATTCAAGGACACAGACGGCACCTATTATATTTTCGGAACCCATATCACAGGCGGATATACCTCCGATCTGAGGAACTGGACCAGCATCGACAAGGAGTTCAGGGCGACCTTCACAAAAGAGACCAAGGACCTGATCCGCGCGTGGAATACCGATCCCGTGGACTGGTACGGTTATCTGTGGGCACCCGATGTGGTATTCAATCCCGTGCTCGGAAAGTACTGCTATTATCTCTCCGCGAACGGTGATGACTGGAAATCCAATATCGTAATGCTGACCTCGGACAATATCACCGGACCTTACGAATATGCGGGCTCGGTCGTTTACGGAGGCTTTACCGCGGAAACCATCGGCGAGACCGATGTACTCAAGGTAGTGGGCGGTGATACAATTCCCGACAGATACGTGAAAAACGGCATCAAGAACAAAAAGTGGGGAGACAAGTGGCCCAACTGCATCGATCCCTGCGTATTCTACGATGACGACGGGAATCTCTGGATGAGCTACGGTTCATGGTCGGGCGGCATTTTCCTGCTCGCGCTCGATGAGAACACAGGTCTGCGTGATTATACCGTGACCTATGAGAATAATGAGCATTCCGACGAATACTTCGGCAAAAAGATCGCGGGAGGATGGTACGTTTCGGGCGAAGGCTCGTACATACAGAAGATAGGCGATTATTACTGGCTCTTCATGTCCTACGGCAACTTAGAGGCCAAGGGCGGCTACAATATCCGCATATTCCGCTCGACGCGCCCCGACGGAGATTATGTCGACATGCTCGGCAATTCCCCTCTTTACGATAAATACATTTTCAATTACAATCAGAGTGTGGGCGTAAGACTGTTCGGCGGCTACAAATGGCGGACCTTCAATCAGGGTCAGGTGGCACAGGGCCACAACTCTGCGTTTGTTGACGACGACGGAAAGGCATATATCATTTATCATTCAAGGACCACCGACGGCTCCGAGGGACATACGGTGAAGGTTCACCAGCTGTTCCTGAACGAGCAGGGCTGGCTGGTGGCAGCTCCTTATATCACCGACGGCGAGGGTCTTAGCGCGGGCGGAGTTTCCATGGCGGGTTTTGCGGGCGATTACGAGGTGATCATCCACGAGCTCGACATCAACTACAAGAATCTCGAGGTTAAGACACCGCAGTACATCACTCTGAATGCAGACGGCACGATCACCGGAGCTTTCGAGGGCAGCTGGTCCGTTAAGGAGGGCACCTCATACATCACACTCAGCTTCAACGGCGATACCTATAACGGAGTCGCGCTGAAGATGAATGTGGAGAATACTCTCGTGGAGACGGATGTATTTACCGCGGTCGGCGAGAATACCCAGATCACGGTATGGGGCAGCAGGAGCATAGACTAGAAAGGGCAGTGACATGCAAGAAAACAGATTCGATCCGCTGCAGCTGCTGAAAGAGATACTGCTGTTCCTGGCTGTCTCGGCACTGGCATTCGGCTGGATCATGCTGATGCTGCTTATATTCAGCTTCGTCGCGGTATCGGTGATAACGCTGAAGCTGAAGACGATGTTCATAATTTCAATAGCATTTACGCTCATCACAGACATTTATTATATCGTCAAGCGTTCCGCCAAAAAGCGGGAGGAAAGACGCATTAAGGAAATGCTCGGGAAATGATGGGGAGCCGGTTTTATGCCTTCTGTCTGACAGATGCATGGAACCGGCTTCTTTGGTTAAAGGAGTCAGGGTTATGAGAGAACTGTTTCGTAAATTGCATGAGGTGCTCGAAGCGGGAGAGGATGCGGTACTGGTATCGACCGTCTCGAGCAGGGGCTCGGTACCCCGCGGCAGCGGCGCGCATATGCTGGTGACCAAGGACGGCAGGATATCCGGCACGATCGGCGGAGGAGAGGCCGAATACATGGCCGAACAGGCAGCGCTTTCGGCACTCGGGACCGGTGAAAACGCGGCAAAGATCTACGATCTGCGTCAGAATTCGGTGGACGGACCGGACAGTGTATGCGGCGGCGATATGGAGGTGTTCTTCCGTTTTATGCACGGAGGTAACCCGGAGCTGATCGGTCTGTGCGAGAGGATAGAAAAGGCCTTTCTTGGGAATTCTATTTGCAGGCTGGTGCTTGAGCTGACCGGGAAGGAAGACGGGCTGATAGATGTATATTCGGACGGGGAAGACACATCCGGCAGGAATATCCCCGCGGCCGTAACCGATGTGAAGGCGACGGTACCGAAGGTGATAGAGACGGAGGGCGCAAGGTTTTATACCGAGCCTCTCGTTATGCCGGGCAAGGTATATATATTCGGCGGAGGACATGTCGAGCAGCGGCTGGTGCCGTGCCTGTCCGCCTGTGATTTCAGGTG